>PAHI01000024.1 GCA_002705575.1 Fidelibacterota bacterium
AAAAAAAAGTACAATGAAAAATTTGAAGTTATTGTTTCAATGTCTTGCTTAGAACATATAAATGATATTGAGAAAAATTTTAAGAAATTAAAATATTTGACTGATAAAAAACATCTACAATATCATGTGATAAATTTTTCAAGTCACATTAATAAAAAAAACCCTTTTAAAAATCTTTACTCAGAGCATCCAAAAAATTTTAGAAAAAAATATAAAAATAATATTAATTTTTTAAGGATGAGTGATTATGAAAAAATCTTAAAAAAAAATAGGTATTTTTATAAATTTAAAACTCTATCTTCTTATAAAATTAAAAAAAGTGAAATACATACATACTGGAAAAAATATACTATAAATGAATTAAAAGTTCGTACAGCACTATTAAAGATTTCAGGACGGTATTAAATTTGTAAATATATCTTTGTGTCTTTTTATCCAATTTTTTATATCATGGTTTTTAATTGCTCTTTTTCTACTCTCTTTTGAATAATAATTATAATTTTTTAATATTTTAATTATTGAGTTATAAATTAATTTTGGACTAATATTTTTAAATTTGGTCCAGCTAAGTTCTGATTTAATTCCTATGCCCCCTTTTCCTACAATTTCTTTTGAAGCTCCTGAATCCAAGTATACTATTGGAAGACCTGATGCGATTGCTTCAATTAATGCATTGGGGCACGGTGCATTATGTACCATAAAAAAATATATATCGTTTTTTTTATATATATTTGGAGCTTCACTTTGTGTGTAAGGACCAAATATTGAAACATTTTTTTCCAGTTCATTTTTTTTTATAAAATCAACAATTGTTAATTTTAATTTTTTATCCATATGTCCAAAAATATTGAGTTTAACATTTATTTTTTTTTTTAATAAGGTTACTGACTTTATAGAGCTGATCAATCCTGGCAACATATATGACCTATAAGTTCCTGTCATTAATATTTCTATTTTTTTTTTTATATTAATTTTTTTATTTTTTTTTAGTGGTTTGAATTTATTTAGATCGCATGCATTATAAAGAATTTCATAATTATTTTTTCTTTTTCCCAGGAATTTATCTGAGGAAAACTTACAAAATTCACTTTGATAAAAGACATAGTCAGCTAAATTTAGTTGTTTAAACATTCTTCGATTTTGTTTTACCCAATCACCACTGTACCAAGCACTATAAAATACGCCATTTTGATTATGAACGATGGGTAGATTTTTTTTAAAGTTTTTAAGAATAAAGTGATGATGATAAATAGAGTTACTTAATAGATATAATATATTAAAACCAATTTTTTTTTCTTTGAAATAATTATTTAGCCTTTTGATTTTTACCAAAGTTCCTCCACTATCACCAGAATAAGCACCTCCATAAAAAACTTTTAAAATATTATTTTTTTTATTAAAAAAAAGGTTTATAAATAAAATTAGATCTACATAATATGAATAGATAATTCTTAATATTAGTTTAGAAAATTTAGGATTTTCTTTTTTGTACATGATGAAAGTTTAAACATTTTAGAAAAAATGAAAACTTAAAATATGATTGAATTCAACATCATCAACACTTTTTTAATTTTAATTATGGTATTTATATTAAATTTTATATTAATAAAAGTATCGTTTAAATTTAATTTATTAGATTATCCAGATAATAGGAAAAAACACGCATATCCAACGCCATATTCAGGCGGAATACTTTTAATTATTTTTTTTTTCATTTTAGGTTTTTTGATAATACAAAACAATATTTTAAAAATTATTTTAATAACTAGTGCATCAATTGGTATTATAGGATTAATTGATGATAAATTTAATCTTAATGCAATATATAAAATAGTTTTACTTTTATTGATTACATCATATTCAGTTTTTAATGGACTAAATATTGTAACACTTGGAACTTATGATTACATTGGAAATTTAAATTTAGGAAAATTTTCTTATTTTTTTTCAATATGTTGCATTCTATTATTAACAAATGCATTTAATTATAATGATGGTATTGATGGTTTAACAATCATAACATTCTTAATTTCATCTTCTTTAATTTTGTTATTAACAGGAAGTGCTGAGTTAAATTATTTATTTAAATTTATATTTATAATTTTATCAGTTTTACTTTTATTTAATTACAGTTTTTTAAATTTACGAAAGATTTTTTTAGGTGACTCAGGGAGTCTGCTATTGGGATTTTTTTTTAGCTTAATGATGATTTATGCAAATAGATACTTAAATATTGATGCTATTCTTATTGCATGGACAGTTTCATATTTAGTTTACGAATTCATATCTACAAACCTTTACAGAATTTTAAAAAAAAAAAAATTGTTCGCTGGAGGTGAAGATCACATGCATTTTTGGATTTTTAAAAAAAATAATTCAACAATATATACATCATTATTAATAAATTTGTTAAATTTGTGTTTTTTTTTAATTGGATTTTATAGCTATAAAATAAATGAATTATTATCACTTTTGATTTTTGTATTATTATTTTTTTTATACTTTTTTTTAAGATATCTTTTATTTAAAAAAATGAGTTGATAAAGCTAAAAACTTGTATCGAAGGATATTGAAATATTCTGAAATAATCATTTTTTTATAACTGAAACGTTTAAAATATTGATGATCATCTTCAGGCCAATCATTACTCTTATGAATAATTAAATTATAATTATTTACATAGTAATTATTATAAATAATTTCTGTATACCTAGTATTATATGGGGAAGTAAAATAAGAAATATTTTTTAAATTATTTATATTAGAAACATTATATATATATTCTAATTCTTCCTTTTTAGATTTTAAACTTTCCAAAACTATAAAAATATTGTTGGTATCATAGCCACTTTCAATAAGTAATCCTTTAATAATTAATTTTTGAGGAATATATTTATTGCTTCCTAGCAATAAAATTCTTTTATTTAAAAAATATTTTTTATTTTTAACTAAATCTTTTAATCTATAGCTAAAACCAAAATTAAAATATTTATCATAGCCATAATTTGTATTAACAACTACAAGTTCAGTATTATTAAACGATTTTAAGTGTTGATTATTATATAACAAAGGTTTTCCTATGTAATGAAATAACGGAGAATAAAAAGTAAAAAAATATATTATTACTATACTAATCACTAAACTCTTTTTCTTTTTGTACAAAAAACTCAATATAATTCTTATTAATTCTCTTATTAGCTTAATAACCGTTGTGAAAATTATTAACGAACTTGAGGCTGCAATTTTACCTTCAAGTTTTAATGATGATAATATATTTATGGACCTAATACTTTGCAGAGAATAGTCTCTGTGCAAAGTATGAGTACCTCTAAAATTATAAACAAATGTTTTGTTTAAGAATAATATATCAAATTTTTTTTCAGAAATTATTTTAAACCAAATATATAAATCCTCTATACCTGCGAAATTTTTTTTTTCAGAAAAAATAATTTTTTTAAAAACCGACTTTTCAATTAAAACTGATGATAGAATTATAGGATTGAAAAAAAATATCATTGATTTTTTATAATTAATTAAAATTGTAAAAATGTTTATTAAAAACAATCTAAACAACCTTATAAATATTGGAGCTTTATTATTTTCTATATCAAAATACTCAGTATTAAGACAATTAATATGATTTTTTTTAAAATGTTTTATTTGATATTGCAATTTATCTTTATGCCAATAATCATCAGCATCTAGGAAAGAAATTAGTTTTCCTTTGCTTTTAGTTATTCCAACATTCCTTGGTTTTCCTGGCGTCCCAGAATTTTTTTCTAATTTTAAAGCTTTAAAATTGTATTTTTTTTTTAGTCCTTGAATAAGACTCCAAGTCTTGTCGGTTGAGCAGTCGTCAACAACAATAAGTTCTAACTTTTTATAACTTTGATTAACTACAGACTTTATTGATCTTTCAATATATTTTTCGGAATTATAAACTGGAATTATTACTGATATTACGATGTTGTTCATCTTTTAAAATTTATAGTATTTAAATTTTTTTTATAAGTTTCGAGCCATTGTATTAGTATAAAAATGTTCCAAATTAAATGCTCATTAACTAATTTGTTTTTTTTATAACTATTCCATAAATAAATTATTTTTTCTTTTTTAAAAAAGGGATATTTGCTTAATATTTCTTCATTGATATATTCATCTAAAGTATTTCTTAAACTTAATGATAACCATTTTTTTAGCGGAATACTAAAGCCTTTCTTTGGGCCTTTAATTTCATCATAATTTATATGCTTATTAATTATATTATTTAGTAATTGTTTTTTTTTCCTAAATTTTAAGGGTACTTGCCATGCCTTTTTAAAAAGATCAAAGTCTAGAAATGGAACTCTAGTTTCTAGTCCATAATACATTGAGGACCTGTCTACTTTACATAAAATATCATCTGATAAATAAAATTTCGTATCGTTAGCCATCATAGTTTTAACTGATAAACTATGTTCTTTGAAACTTTCCTCAATAATATTATTTTTGGTTTCATTCTCAATCAAATCAAAACTATTTTTTGATTTGGATAAAATATTTTTTAGTAAATCATTTTCAGATTTTGAATCGAGGACATCTATAAATTTTTCTAGTTTTTGCTCATTTTCGGAGAAATTTTGAAGTAATATATTAGAGATTTTTTGTCTTTTGTCGCTACTTAGGTTAGTTAAAAATTTCTTTAATAATATTCTTATGTTTATTGGAAAAAATTTTAACTTATTCCATAGATTTGGAGTTAAATTATATCTATTGTATCCTGCAAATAATTCGTCCCCCCCATCACCAGAAAGACAAACTTTGACTTTTCGTTTACAAAATTTACTCAAAATAATTGATGGAAGACTTGAACTATCTCCAAAAGGCTCAGAATATATTTCTGGTAAATATTTAATTAAGTTCAACATATCTTTTTCCTTCATTATAAGTTTATTATTTTTCATACCTATAATCTTGGAAACCTTTGATGATTTGTTACTTTCATCATAAATTTTATTTTCAAAACCTATACTAAATGTCTCAATATTTTTTTTTGATCTATTTTTTATCGCTAAAGCAATAAGAGTAGAGTCAATTCCTCCAGACAAAAAAGAGCCCAATGGTACATCTGAAATTAGTTGTCTTTCTACAGAATTAAAAAGATTGCTTTCAATTTCAGTCTCACATTTTTTATAATCAGTTATTTGATTTTCATTTGCTTTTTTAATCTCATTATTTAAGTCAAACCATTTATGAATGATAGAATATTTTTTATGACCAGAATTGAACTTTTTAACATCTATTTCTATGTAATTTCCCGATTGTAATTTAAAAATATTTTTTAATATACTTTGTGGACTTGGAATATATGAAAACATTAAGAAAGAATTAATTGCATCAAAGTTTAAATGTAAATTTTTATTATTTAATAAAATATTTTTAAGGTCTGAAGAAAAATAAAAACTGTTATCTATTGATCCATAGTACAAGGGTTTTTCACCAAATTTGTCTCGACACAAAAATAATTTATTCAATTTTTTGTCATAACAAGAAAAGGCAAACATACCCTTTATTTTTTTTAAACTTTTTTCAATTCCATATTGTTCAATAATTCTTAATAAAGTTTCTGTATCAGAGCTTGAATTCCATTCATTTTTGTCAATTTTGTTTAATTCGGTTCTTAATTCTAGATGATTGTATATTTCTCCATTGTAGGAAATAATATATCTCCCACTTTTTGAGGGCATAGGTTGACTTCCCTTATTAGATACATCAATTATTGACAATCTTGCATGACCTAAATGGACAGTTTTTTCATTATTTGACCAAATTCCTTTATCATCTGGTCCTCTATGACCTATATCTAACATCATTTTTTTTAATTTGTTTAGGTAGAAAAAGTTACTTTTGTTTTGAGTAATTATACCAGCTATGCCACACATTATTCAGTTTTACCATCTCCAATCATATAATACAAAAAAATTCCTACGCTAAAAGCATAATAGCTTGCTAAATAATTATTAAAAATATTTCCTGAGGGAACAAATGGAAATAAACTTATAAGAGTTGGAGTTATAAAATAAATATTATTGAAATTTGTTTTTTTACCAAAGAAAGATTTGGAGAAAATTTTAACAAAATGAATTAGAGAAAATATAAGAACTAAAAATATTGGAATAGTACCTAGAATTCCAACTTCTGTGAGTAATTGAACAAAAGTGTTATGAGGATGAGTATTACAAGACCGTTTATTAATTTTATAAACATCTTTTTTACACATATGTCTAAAACTTTTGACACCTGTTCCAGTAAGAAAATTGGATTTAAAAATGTTAAATGAAGTTAAAATATAATTTTCATGTTCTGCAGAGAATACATAAAAATTTTGAAAAGTTTTTTCACTATTTTTCAAATATGTATTTTGATTAAATGGTAATTCTTTATCTAAAAAAGCATTTACAGTATGATCAAATCTTTTCTTTAATTGTGGACCATCTAAAAAATACAAAAATATCATTACAAAAAAAGAAAAGATAATTGTCTTGAAAATTAAAATTTTTTTTTTATTAGTAAATAAATAAATATTAAAAAAAATTATTAATAAATAAAGTAGTAAATAAAAAGTAGGTACTCTCTCTTTTGATAAAATAATTAAAATTGTAGATATCAAAATAATAATTAATATTTTACGATTAATTTTATTAGAAGCAATAAAAAAAATGGGGATTGCTATAATTAAATTTCTCAAAACATAACTTCCTAAAATTTGCTCATCTTTAAAAACAGATGTTGGCCTGCCACCAACAAAATCGTATCCAAAAATATTTTGCCCATTTAAAATTTGAAAGACCACATCCAAAAATAAGAAAAAAAAGATTATTAGAATGATATTAATAAAAACATTTGAAATTTTCTCATTTAAAAAATGACAAATTGCAATCGGAAATAATATAAACCTTATCAAAGGTAAAGTTTCAATCAAATAAAAAGAAACATCTGATGAGTTTAATGCTGATACAATCAAAGTACCAAAAAAAAATAAAGAAAAGTATATTATTTTTTTATCTATATATAAGTTAATTTCAGACCTATAAATTTTTTTTAGAAAAATTAAGTCAATTATTATTACAGCTAAATCAGTCAAAAAAGGTCCTGACAAAAACAATAGAGGGAAAGAAATTATTATTAATTCTGCCAGATTAAAATTTAATTTTTTTGTCAAATATAACATTTAAAACAAAATTTTTTTTCTAAATAAGTAAGCGAAATTTGGAAATTTTGGTTCAATCTTTAGTTGATCATTGATCAAATTTTTGTTGTATGACCATTTTTTTGAGGGAACCAGTTGAATCATGATTTGGTCTCTATCTTTTTCTGGATTGCCGGCTTTATGAAAATTTTTATTTGGAAAAAAAACTAATATAGTTTTAGAATTACATTGCATTTTGTAAATTGTATCATCTTTTTTTTTTATTTGGATACCTCCACTATTTTTTCCAATATTTTGAAGGGGTATAATAATTTTAATCAAATTAGCTGAATATGGTTTGTCCTTATGCCATTTGTTTGCAAATAGATCCTTTTGAATATTTTGATCTGATATTTTTTTAGTTTTATAAGCAATTACATAACCTAAAAAGTAATTAAAACCTGTAATTTCTGATATTATTTTTTTTAAGTCATTTTGAATAAATATTTCTTTTATTAAATAATCTATATCATCTTCATTTAAAATATATTTTTGAAGATTTTCATTGATTATTATTTTTTTATTACTTTTTAACTCTAAATTTATTTCTTTTTTAATATTTAGTAAAAAATATTCATCTAAATTTGATATATTTTTATTTTTAAGAAAAAAATATTCATAAGTTGAAAAGACATAATTATATATTTTGCAAATAGTAATATATAAAATATTTATCATAATTTAATTACATTCTTGTAATTTCCTAGCATATTTTTAATATCAAAAATGATCCCATCTTTAATTAACTTTTTGTTTAGGGTGTCTATTCCAAATAATTTAAATTTATTATGTTTTACACATAATATTATAGCATCATATTTTTTAATTTTTTTTTCCTTAATTGAATAGTTTTTTGCAACATTGGCAATCGGATCGTAAACATGAACTAAATATTTTCTTTTAAGTAGTTCAACCAATTTTGGGATTTGACTATTTCTGACATCGGGACAATTTTCTTTAAATGTGACTCCCATTACTAAAATTTTACTATTTTTTTTTAATTTTTTACTTATCAATTTAAATACATGTTTATAAAAATAATCATTAATTTTTCTTGCTCTTAATAAAAACTTTGGTTCAAAACCAAAATGATTTGAGATAAATGATAGGTAATAAGGATCAACTGCAACACAGTGTCCTCCAACAAATCCAGGATAAAATTTTAGAAAATTCCATTTAGTTGATGCAGCCTTTATAACGTCGTTTACTGGGATATTCATTTTATTAAAAAGATATGATAGTTCATTTACAAATGCTATGTTGATATCTCTTTGTGCATTTTCAATTACTTTAGCTGCTTCTGCAACTTTAATGCTTTTAGCTTTAAATAATTTATTTTTATTAATCTTACCATATATTTTTTTTAACAGATTGACCGTACTTGAATTAGAACCTGAAATTATTTTAGTAATATTATTTATAGTATGTGTCTTATCTCCAGGATTTATTCTTTCTGGAGAATATCCAATAAAGAAATTTTTGTTAAGAGTAAAATTTTTCTTTAAATTTTTTAAAATTTTAGGTATTTCGGTCTCGCAATATCCAGGGTATACGGTTGATTCTATAATTATTGTATCATTATCACTTAAATATTTAGCTACAATTTCAATTGCTTTGTTTAATAAAGTAAGATCTGGTTTTTTTGTTTTGGTAACTGGTGTTGGTACAGTGATAATATAGACATTTACTTTTTTTAAATATTTTTTTTCATAAGTAAAAAACGCTTTTTTAGAAAGCTTAAATTGTTTTTTAGTAAAATCATTGTTGGTATCAATTCCTTGATTTAATTGTTTAATTCTTTCTTTGTTTAAATCAAAACCAATTGTTTTAAAATACTTTCCAAGACTGATTGTAAGTGGCAAACCTACGTATCCTACACCAAGCACTCCAATATTAATTTTTTTCATTTATAAAAAAATTAATTATTAATTTATGCAAATCTTTTATATTGATTTCTTTTCTATTGAAATTAGTAAATTTTTCCAGATTTTCACTTATATAAAAAAAACCTTTTGGGTCATGCATACCATTTTTTATTGCAACTAATGAAACATCTTTTTCAATATTTTGTAATACAGTATCTCCCAACATAAATTTTGATTTATCATTAATTTCATCAGAGTAATTTAAGGTTATAAACAATTCTTTTCCTCTATTTTCTACTAATCCGAAAAGTTTTTGGTTTTTTTTATCTTTAATATTCCAAATTAAGTTTTGTGCATATAACGTGGAGTCATTATCATGGAATTCAATCAAAAAGTCTCTACTCATTCTTGGGAAGACTTCTTTGTAATTTATTTTTAATTTATTTAAAAAATGTTTATGATCATTTAGTCTATAATAATATTTTTTTCTATCATATGGTATTTGAGTTAGTCCAGTTGCAATCATTATTTTTTCATCATTATTAATTAAATAGTCATTTAATATTTTATCATAGTATTTAAGAATATTAAAAAAGGGGTCTATTTTCTTATTAATGTACCAATCGGGGTTCACATTTTTTGAGTTATTTATTTTTGAATTAAAAAAGTAATGATGTTGTATATGAGCAATACCATTTAAGAATAAGTGTGAAAAACTGGTATTTTTGGATTTTTTTAATTTAATAAATATATCATTTAATAGAATATCAAAGAAAACAACTTTATAATATTTACTATTAATAGATCTAAATAAAAGCTCTAAATATGTAAATAAATTTTTAAATCTAAAAAATTTAAAAAAAATGGTTAGCAGGTATATATAATATTTAAATTCAACTTTGTTACTCGAATTGTTATTAACAAATTTTGAAAATGTCTTTGTACAAAGTTTAGAAAAAAAGCTTTCATCAGAACAGGTATCTGTCCAAGGATCTGGAATAAAAAAGTTTGGACTTTTTAAATTATTATCTAAATTCATGGGACTAATTGCTCCAACTTGAAAACCTAACTTTTCTATTTTGTTAAAGATATTTTCAATTTTTTTTTTCTTAACATCACCTAACCTAAAAACACCATGTTCATCTGCAGTCATCCCTGAATAAATTGTTAACCATTGTATCCATGGTTCTAATTTTTCATAATCTTTTTCTGAGCTTGTTAGATTTGCATTACTGACTAATTTTTTAAGATTTGATAAATCTTTTAGTTCATATAATTTTACTGCATCAAAATTTAGCTCATTGAGCGAGATAAGAACTAATTTTTTTTTTTCATTTAACATTTAAAATCAAACTCTTATAACAATTAATGTGAACATTTATAATTTTATCAATTCCAAAATTTTTTTTTGCTATTCTTACAGAATTTCTTCTGATTTTATCTCTTAATTTACTATTTAATATTAATTTTTCCAAACCAAGAAATAATGATTTTGAATTTTTAGGTTTTACTAAAATACCATTTTTACACATATTAATAATTTCTTTACATCCAGGGATATTTGTAGTTACGATAGCTTTACCAAGAACAGAGGCCTCCAATAGTACTTTTGGCATTCCTTCTCGATAAGATGGCAAACATATAATGGATGATTTATTTATTATTTCCATAATATTTTTTTTATATCCAAGGAATTTAATACCATCTTTTTTATTTTTAATTATCTCCTTAATAGGAAGAGCTAAGGGACTCTCGTAGTCTAATGACCCAGCTACTATAAATTCCCAATCTTTATATTTTTTTTTTAATATTTTTGAACAAACTAAGAATTCTTTTATTCCCTTATCAATTAATACTCTTGATGGAAATAGAACGCTTTTTTTTGAAAAAATAGTTCTATTAAACTTTTTATTTAAATCTACACCAGATCCAAAAGTAAGTATCAAGTCATTTTTATTAAGACAGAATTTTTTTTTAAACATTTTTAGATCTTGTTTATTATGAAAAATAATTTTTTTATTTTTATTTGAAAATACGATTTTCAAAATAAAAAAATAAAGATTTCTAATTAATTTTGAATCAATATTCATAACTGAGCCAACTCCAGAAATAGATATGACAACAGATTTTATATTAAGTATTCTAGCTATGACTCCACCATACAATACACATTTGGGTGATATTAAATGAATTAAGTCTGGCTTATTAATAAATAAATTGAAAAAAATTTGAATAAAACCAAGTATTTCAGAAAATAAATTTAAACTAAAAGATTTAAAATTTAATATTTTATAATTTATTTTTTTTATATTCAATTCTTTGATTGCAATATTTTCCATTTTTGTACTCGATGCTTTGCCTATTAATAATTTTACATCAAAACTTTTTTTACATCTCATAGCTATTGGTAAACGATGAGAAACAAAAAAAGAAGCGTGGTTACACAAAAATAAAATTGATTTCATCAATTATAATATTTTTGATGCCATTTTATGAAATTTTTGACTCCTAATGATATAGAAGTTTTAGGTTCAAATTTAATAAATTTAAATAATTTCTTATTATTTGAAAAAGTATTTTGCACATCTGCCTTCATCATGGGTTTATAACTTTTTTTAAATTTTCTACCAATTTCTCTCTCTAAAATTTTAATAAATTTGTTTAAACCAATTTTTTTATCTCCACCGATATTAAAAATTTGAACTGTTTTATAATCTAAGTTTTTTTGTGTCATAAATAATTTAAAAATACTCTCAATAATATCATCAATATATGTGAATGACCTTGACATTTTTCCCTTATTAAAAATATTTATTTTTTTATTTTTTTTTAATAAATCTGTAAATAAGAACAGAGACATGTCTGGTCTTCCCCAAGGTCCATAAATTGTAAAAAATCTAAGACCAATTATATTCATCTTAAAATAATAGTTGTAATATTCAGCTAATATTTCGCCAGATTTTTTTGTAGCTGCATATAGGCTTTTGGGATAATCAGTATTAAAATTTTCTGAATAAGGTATTTTTTTATTTCTACCATAAACACTCGAACTACTAGCAAAAAAGAAGTTTTTTAAATTTTTATTCTTGAAATACTCTAAGAGATTTACAAAGCCTATAATATTATTATTTATATAACTGTCTGGATTTATCAATGAATACCTTACACCTGCTTGAGCAGCAAAATGAAAAACATGACTAAAATACTTATTCTTCAATTTCTTGAACAAAGTATTCTTTTTACAAATATTTAATTTTGAAAACTTAAAATTTTTATATTTTTTTAAAATTTTTAATCTATCAATTTTAAGCTTTTGTGAATAATAAGGGTTAAGGTCATCCAAACCATAAACAAAATAATTTTTTTCAAGTAATTTTTTTGATAAATGCATACCTACAAAGCCTGCACAACCAGTAACTAAAATATAGGTTTTTTTCATTTTAATATTTAGTTTTTATATTATTATAGAAATCTTCTATGAGCGAATCTATATATAATGATACTAAAAAATTATATAAATTTATTTATATAAATAGAACTAAATATATAATTTGTATAATCTTTTTTCTTTTATCAATATTAATAATTTCACTTAAAACTAATAAATTAATACATAAAGAAATTCACCTGAGGATTCCTTATCACAATAATCCTTATGCTGTAATTAAAGAATACGATTATGCGTCTATAAAGTTATTTAATGGTGCAAATCATAGAACTTTAGATTTCTTAAAATCATACAATGAAACGAAGAGATTCACTTCTAAAATATGGCCTGAAGTAAGGAATATAATTGGCATTAGAGAACATAATAGAGTCTCTTATGATAAAGGGGAGGTCACAGTGATTATTGAATTAACATACTCTGCTAGTACTGATGATTTTGTTAACAAATTTATTAATAATTATAATTTGTTATTCAAGAATGAATTCAAATATTTTTTAGAATCTAATTATAAGGAATTATATTTTAAACCACAAGTAATAAAGGAAAAGAAAGAATTTTTCGAAATCGCTTTCAAATTTCAACCGATAAAAAGAAATGAAATAATAATTGATAAGGTTATAAATATTAATTATTTTCTATTTATTCTCGTTTTGGTATTTTTCTTATTTTACACAACTAGTTATATAATAATTAAAGAAATTTTTGGTGAATTTTCTAACAAATAGTTTTTTACTAATATTAATTTTATTTTTTTTGTATGGTTTAAAAAAAAAAAAATATATAGATACCCAAACACTTCTTTTAATTTTTATTACATCCATACCCTTTTTAGGAGTATGTAAGTTTACTACACTTTGTAATTACGATTACTTAGCTTATTATAATGATACTATTAATATTTTTAGTTTAAATACAGAGGAAAAAAATTATGTTTCTTATATTTATTATTTATTTGGCCCTTTTATTAAATTCGGAGATGTATCAAGTTTAGGTTTCATCAATAGGATATTATATATAATTTTCTTTGTTTATTTTTACAAAAAAAAATTTATTTCAAAAAATTCAAATTATTATTTCATCCTTATTTTTTATCCAAGTGCAGTTCTTTACTCAAATTTAGGAGGGGAAGAAAACATTACTGCCATAACAATATCAATTATTGTATACTCAATAATAATAAAGAAATATTTACTACTAATTATTTTCCTTATAATTTTATATTTTATTAAAATAAACTTGTTTTTCCTGATGGTGCCTGCTGTAATTTTCATTTATTTAGATGAAGTAAAAAAATATAAGGATTTAAAATATTATATATTGGCTGTGGTAATATTATTTTTTTTATTTCCGTCTGAAATAAATAAGAAAATTGAATATGAGATCAATTGGAGAAAATTTAATCTTCTTTGTGAAGATATTAATTATGAAATACAAAGAAAAGGGAACTATTCTTGTGAAAATATTGAAAATAGAAGAGATGACGTTATGTTAAATTTTAGTCATTTACCAACACTTTTAAAAAATAGCTCAAGATTTTTGCTTTCACCGTTGCCAGACAGAATTACCAAAATATCTCATAAGATACAATTTATTGAGAATATTCTGATACTTATATTTTTAACATATTACACTATCTATGGGATAAGAAAGGATAAGGATATTATTAAAATATTCTTTATATTTTGCTTCTTTGTGTTTATTTATGGAAATATATTTTCAAATCCTGGGTCAGCCATTAGATGGAAATACTCTATAATTTTTATGTATATGTTTTATATTAATCTAAAAATTAACTTGATTGATCGTAAAATAAAAAAATGAAAAAAAAAATAGCTTTAATTACCGGAGTTACAGGTCAGGATGGTTCACATCTTGCAGATTTATTGTTAAAAAAAAAGTATAAAGTTATTGGATTAAAAAGAAGATCGTCATCATTTAACACCAAAAGAATAGAACATTTATATGATGATTATCAAAAATTAACAGACTTCATCCCTGAATATGGAGATTTAACAGATACATCAAATATTGTAAGAGTTATTCAAAAGTGGAGACCGGATGAAATATATAATTTAGCCGCACAATCACACGTGCATACGAGTTTTGAAATTCCTGAATATACAGCTAATACAAACGCACTAGGAACTTTAAGAATTCTTGAAGCGATTAGAATCCTAAAATTATCAGATAAAACAAAATTTTACCAAGCATCAAGTTCTGAAATTTTTGGTAATAGCTCTATTCCACAAAATGAAGAAACAAAATTTAAGCCTGTAAGTCCTTATGCATCTTCTAAATTATATGCTTATTGGATAACTAAAAATTATAGAGATGCATATGGAATATTCGCTTGTAATGGTATTCTTTTTAATCATGAGGGACCAAGAAGAGGAGAAACTTTTGTAACAAGAAAAATTACTAAAGCAGCTGTAGAAATATATAAAGGCAGTAGAGAGATATTATACTTAGGTAACCTAGAAGCTCAGCGTGATTGGGGTTTTGCCCAGGATTATGTTGAAGCCATGTGGTTAATGCTTCAAAAAAAGAAACCAGATGATTTTGTAATTGCAACTGGTAAAGTTGCAAGTGTTAAAAAATTTGTAGAAAAAACTTTCAAAGAATTAAAAATTGAAATTATTTGGAAGGGCAAAGGAACCAAAGAAGTAGGAATTAACAAAAAAAATAAAAAAATTATAATCAAGATAGATAAAAATTATTATAGACCAAATGAAATTAATATTTTAAAAGGAAATTTCTTTAAGGCTAAAAATATCTTAAAATGGAAACCAAAGACAGATTTAAACAAATTAATTAAAATAATGGTTAAAAATGATTTAAATGAAATTAAATAAGTTTAAAAGTTATTTTAAAATATAATACAAAAATATTTAGAATAGACTTACAGATATGTTTTGGAGTCATTTTTGATCCTCCATATGATCTACCAAAAATTTTCATAGGAATTTGTTTAATAGAATAATTTTCTAAATAAATAAGATTAATTGAAGTAAAAAAGAAATCATAATCATTAGTCTGAATTTTTTTAAACAATTTTTTATCTATACTTTGCAATTTGTAAGATCGAAAAGAATTGGTAGTATCAAAATCATTTTTAAATAAGATCTTATTAACAAAATGAGATCCAAAACTTAAAAATTTTCTAAAAATACTTAGTTTATGAACTGACTTTTTTTTAAGATATCTTGACCCCACTATTAGATCAAATTTATTTTTTACTTTATTTAAATCTAACAAATATTCAGGTTTGTGTGCAAAATCTGTATCCATAGTAAAAAGGAAATCATATTTTTTTTTATATGCCAGATTCGGAGCATATTTATGAGCATTTCCAATGCCTTTTCTTTTTTTATTGTCGACAAAAAAAATTTTTTTTTTTGAGTTTTTATTTATAATTTGTTGAATTGACTCTTTTGTACCATCAGTTGAAGCATCATCTATAAAAAGAAAGTCAAGCTTGATCTTTAAATTAGATATTTCATAAAATAATTTATTTACATTATCATTTTCATTCATAGTTGGAAGAAGTAATAATGTTTTATTCATCATCAACTAATAATTTAATTCTTTCCATTGTGGTTAATGGTTTCCAACCTGTTTGTTTTAAAATTTTTTTGTTATTTCCTATTAAAGTTTTATTTGAATTATTTTTAATTTTTTTTTTGTTTAACTGTTTATTTTCTTTGTTTAATATCCTCTTAAGTATAGTAAAAATTTTATTAATTTTAATTGGTTGATATGAGGAAATTATAAAATTATTTGGTTTTTTTAATTTTAAAATTTGAATTATTGCATCTGCGACCTCCGAGGCATGCAAAAAATCAATTAACTTTGAAGGATTATTTATCGATAATTTTTTTTTATTTGTATTATTCATAAAATATAGAATTTTTTTAATTAAAAATTTAGATTTAGTATATTTTGAATAATGAGTATAAATTATTCCTGTGCTTACATTAATTTTTTTTTTATCTCTATAATAATTGCAAATTTCAAATCCCAAGTATTTACTTAATGCATAATTTGACAGAAAATTAGGATTAGTCTTTTCACTCTGTATTTTTTTTTTGGTGTTATAAAAAATATGCGAAGATGATGCATAAAATAATTTAATATTTTTGTTAAAATTTGAAATATACTCTAGAAATAAAATTAGGGATTTAACATTTATATCTATATTTTGAAATAAAATATTAGACTCTTCTTTTTGGTCACTTGAAATATTTTTTGATGCTAAAAAAATGATTTTACAAGTTTTAAATTTTCTTAAAAAAATTTTTATCTTATTGTAATTAAATATATCAAAACTTAAATATCTTACATTTTTATTTATAAAATGTTTACTTTTTATTTTATCTACAAGTAAGTATATTTTAGAATTTCTATTTTTTAATATGTATTTAGTAATGTAAATCGCATCCTGACTGTATCCACCCACAATAATATAATTTTTCATTTTTGCATTTTGTAAATATTTATTTTAGGTAAAGGGAATATAAATTTTCCACCTCTTTTTAAAAATTTTTTCTCTCTTTTAATTATTTCAGTTTTAAAATGCCATGGCATTACAAAATAGTAATCTGGCTCTAGGTTTCTTGAAAATTTTTCAGAAACTATGGGTATTAATGATCCAGGTGTATACCTACCATATTTATCTGGATTTCTTTCAGCAGCATATGGAATAAGGTCTGGTCCAATATTACAATATTGAAGTATTACATTACCCTTTGTAGATGCACCATAAATATGAACTTTTTTATTTTGATTTTTTAGTTTTATTAATAATTTTATTAAGTTCTTTTTTAATAACTTTATATTTTTCTTAAATTCAAATTTTGTTTTTTTTAATTCAAACAAAATTTTTTTTTCATATTTACTCAACAAAGAAATATTTTTTTTGTTTTCATTATAAAGAGTCTTTACATGAGTAATAAAAAGTCTGAAGCTTCCACCATTCATATCATTAAATTTCACATCTATTAATTTTAAACCATTTCTGTTAAGAAGGATTTTGATTTGTTCATACATAAAATATGACAAATGTTCATGACAAATACTATCAAAAGCATTATTTTTTATCAGAAATGGAAAATATGATTGCTCCATAACCCAAATACCATCTTCATGTAATATATCTTTTATATCAGATATAAATTGTTCAGGATTTTGAATATCATAAAATACAGCTATTGATGTGATAATTTTTGCTTTCTTATTTTTTGATAAAGATAGAAATCTTCTTTTGTTAAATAATCCTGAATATGACTTTATATTTTTATAATAGTTTTTATACTTACTTATTACTGGATCTATACCTATTTTTTTTACATCTTTTCTTATATAACTTTTTAAAAGTGTACCATCGTTGCTGGCAATATCTAAAACAAAATCTTTTGGATAAAGTTTACATATACTTTCTATTTCTTTTGTGATTCCCTTCAAATGATTTTTCATTGAATTATTAATACCAGATTTATAACCATAATCTTTATTATACAATTTTTTCAAATCATAGTTATGCGATAACTGGAATAGTTTACATTTATCACAAATTACTAAATTCATTGGAATTTCTTTTCTTTTTTCTCTTTTTTTTGGAAACTCAGTAGTTAAAGACATAAATCCAAAATCTATAAAATCTTTTATGTTAGTTGATTTACAGCACCTGCACTTTTTAATTTTTATATATTTCATTTCTTTTCTTTTATTTATTATCCAAATAATATAAACATAATTTCATGTCTGTTAAGATTATTAAACCAAATTGTAATTTAGATACAGTTAAAGACGGCAGAGGAGGTATTTTTACATGGATACCTGATAAACCAATTCTAGAATTTAACATGTTATATTTTAGACCTGGTAAAGTAAGGGGGTTTCATTTTCATCCTCACTTTGAGGAATATTTATTAGTTGTAGATGGTAATGGCACATTAGTGACTAGGAAGAAACCAGATGATAATAAAAATGAGGAATTTATTCATTTAAGCAAGGGCATATGCACAAAAACTGAAATAAACACATATCATACGATTTACGCTATAACTGAAATGACCATTGTAGCTATGCTCACTAAAAGATGGGATCATAGCAAACCACCTATTGTAAAGATCGATGAATAAGATTTATTTAATAAAAATTCGTTAACATGAAAAAATTACTTCAATAATTATTAGCGCGGGGTCTTTATAGTTTAATAGAAACACTTAAAAAAGAAAAATTGATAAAAAGAGTAAAAGTTTGATAAATAAAATTGGTCTTCTCGGCTGCAAGGGATTTGTAGGATCAGCTGTTGCGCTAGAACTTAAAAAAAATAAAGTTTCATTTATAGGAATTACAAGAAAAAATTATAGAAAATTTATAAATAAAAAGTTCAAATATATTATAAATTGCTCTAACCCATCAAAAAGGTTTTGGGCGAGAAAAAATCCAACTTTAGATTTTAAGGAGACTGTCCAAAAAACAAAATTTTTTTTGGAGAATTATAAATTTGAAAAATTTATTCACATAAGTTCAATTTCATCTAGATGTCAAATTAAAACTGTTTACGGTTCAAACAAGAAAAAAGCAGAAAAATTAGTATCTAAAACAAAAAATTATTTGATTATAAGATTAGGACCAATGTTCCATAAAACACTGGATAAAGGTGTAATCATAGATTTACTCGAGTCTTCTAACGTATACCTAAGTAGCAACAGTAAATATTCTTTTACAAATTTAGAATGGATAGCGAAATGGATAATTAAAAATATGAAAACTTACTGTGGAACAATAGAGATAGGTTCACAAGATTATTTTATTTTAAAAGATCTTGCAAAAAAAATAAGTTCTAAAAGTAAGTTTCATGGAAAAATTGATAATCAATTAATTAAATCTAAATTTAAATTTAATACTAGTTCAAAAGAAATCCTGAATTTTCTAGATAAAAATGACAAATATTAATAAGATAATAGTACCATCATTTTTTACATCATTATTAGTATTTCTCTTATATGGAGAACACTCAATATTATATAATCTACTTGGCCAGATATCATCATTTGAAAAAGTAAATCTTTTTAATGTATGTGGGGAGGTTTTTTGCAGAGGTTTAATTTATAATTTATTTATTTATATTTTTTTTAACAGTTTGGAACAACAAAATGTCATTATTTATTCGCAAATTTTTATTTTTTTTATATGCACTTTCATATTAATGGACGAGATGAAAAAAAATGGTATTAATAAATATTTAATTTTATTATTTTTATGTCTTTTAATATTTAATCCAAGATTTATTAAATATTCCTTTAATCACGGTGATGAAGCAATTGTAATACCTATATTAATTTTATATTGTTCTTTTATTATCAAATTCGTGAGAAATAGACGATATACGACGTATATAGGTCTCTATATCACAGCAATTTTAATTTTTTTAACTAAATCGGGTACACTACCAGTTCTTCTTATAACTTTTTTTTTAAATTTTCTTTTTGATTTTGAATTAAAAAAAAAAATTATCAGCTTTATATTATCAATTGTTTTTATTTTTATTCTTCAAAAATTAACTTTTTTATTAATTGAAGCCAATAATAATATTAAAAATAATTATTATCTTCATATTCACCTTTTAAGTGCAACAATAGCTAATTCAAATATAGTAAAAGAAAATAACGATATTTTAAATCAATTAGTAAATAAAAAAATTATAAGAAAAAAAATGATATATGAAGAAATTGAAAAAAATAACAATAATAAATTATTTTTCAAATGCGTTATTTTTCCTGCATTAAATAATTACGTTTATGATGATGTTGAGATTAAATCTTTTTTTGAAAACAAAGATAATTTACAAAGTATAAAAAAGATACCAATTAATTATATAAAAAGATTTTTTAAAGAACCTTATAATTTTATTTCTCATTATTTTAATTGTACATATTCAAATTTCATATTTGTTGAATTTGTTAGTGAAGAAAATTATAACAAAAATATCATTCTATATTCTAGTCAAAAAATTAATGACCATGAAAAAAAAATAATTAATTCTTTTTTGATAAATTCAAATAATTATTTTGATAATATTATATATTATAGATTACTTGGAATTTTTTTTATAGGAACTGTCTTTACATCATTCGCAACCTCTTTGTATTCAGTAAAGATTAAAAAAAATGATAAAAATGATATAATTAATTTAATCTGTTTTTTTTTATTTATAACTATAATTTTTATTCATGTTAATATAGTTCATAGTCAGTCAAGATGGTTTTTTACTTATATTCCGATCGCAATGATAAACTTTATAATTTTAATAAATAAAATATTATTTTATTTTAATAATCATAAGAAAATTTCAAACTAATTTCTTTCTTTTTTTAAAAAAAATTTGATCATATTGTTTCAAAAATGATTTTTTTCCATAATATTTATTGACATAATTATATAATTTGAGACTATTTTTTTTAGCTAAATTAGGATTTTCTAAATATTTTAAAATTTTATTCTTCCATTGTGACTTTGAACTACAACAAAAATCTACTCCAGATAATTTACTAATTGACTTATAGGAGGGTAAATCGCTAGTTAGAACAGGTACTCCCATCCGTATAGCTAATATTAATTTACTAGGACTTCTACCCAAATTAAATTCATTGTTTGTTTTGTGAGGAATCAGAAATAAATCACTTTGACTTATTATGCTTGGAGTAAGTTTCAAATTCCATTGATTAAAAAAAATAAAAGATTTTTTAAATGTTGTGTTTAATTCAAATAATTCTTTGAAAATTTTCTTAATTATTTTTAAAGAATTTATTTTTATAAACTTGCCACCAAAACTAGAATGATAATAATCAGTGAAAATATAAAAATTAAAATTTATTTTTTTATTTAAATATCTAAATATATCATAAAAAATATTTAATTGATCAATATTTTCAGCTCTTCCTTCCCATGTTAAAGTTTTTAAATTATTTTTTTTATATGATTTTTTTTTTTTATTAAACACATGAAAATTACCTTCAAAAAACTTAGAAACTTTTTTATTAATCTTTTTAATATTTCTATATTGCACGTCAGAATGACAAACAACTAAGTCCAAATTTGATAAATATTTTCTTAAATCTTTATTATAATTAAATGAGATTTTCTTTTGTTGGCCTAAAAAAAATTTTATTATACCTCTTAAATAATTTTTAATAAAATTCTTTTCTTCAAGATAGTTATCTACCAGTTGTCCTATTATAAATTCTCCCCTTTTTTTTATAAAATCTACTTGAGTAATATCATATGACGGAGGTAATATAATATAATCATATTTTTCATTTTTGTTAAATTTATAAAGTCTAATTTTTTTAATTTTTGCATACAAAAGGATATTTCTATTATCAAAAGTTAAATTTTTTCCAAATTTTTCATAAGGTATATAGGCTATTTTGATATTCTTATTTTTATTATTCACAAATTTATTTTTTATCGATTAAAATTTTAATATAACGTTATATTTTTATATTCTTTATCTTTTTTTGATATAATTAATGGTTGTTTTCTAAACTTAATCGTAAATAAAGGATCATCAAACCTAAATCCTTTATAAACCTTTGAATTTTCTGAAAAAAAATTATCCATGTAATAATGAACTAAAGTGTCATTTTCTAAAGTAAGAAAACCATTTGCACATCCACTTGGTATATAAATCAGATTGTTATTCTTGGAGTCTAAAATTACTTTTGTTTTTTTTAAAAAGGTTTTTGAGTTTTTTCTCAAATCTATAATATGATTTTCAATTTTGCCATTAACTACACATAAAATTTTATTTTCTTGATGCTTATTGGTTGAATAATGAAAACCTCTAAAAGTAAATTTTTTTTTATTAAAAGATAAATTGCATTGTTTCACATTAAAATTAATTTTATTTTTTTTTAATATCTTTTCACAAATATTTCTTAAAAAAAAACCTCTTGTGTCTTTTAGTTTTTTAGGAATTATTTTATAGACTCCAGAAATATTTAAACTTTTAAATTTCATTTTTTTTTATAAGGTAAAATAATGTTACCTTTATAATAGTTATTTCTTAAAAATTGTTTAATTTCTTTTTCAAAATTCCAAGCTAATAAAATTAAATTTTTGTAATTTTTTATTTTATTTTTTATTTTGCTAAAGTTGTTAATTAAAATATTTGTTCCTGGTGTGTAAAATCCATTTTTTAAATTATTTTGGTCAATTATGAAATCTATATATTTATTATTTAAATCTGTATAATTTAATAAAGTGGAACTTCTTGCAGATGCGCCATATGCGCATAATTTTCCTTGTTTTTCATAAATTTTAAGTATTTTTTTTCTAAATTCTTTTTTGTGTAAAGTAACTTTTTTTGCAAATTCTTGCCAACTAGAAAGTTTATTTATTTTGTTTAATTTTTCCTTTTTAATTGATCTGACTAAAGTCTTTGTAAATTTTTTTTTTTCCTTTGAAAAAATTAAAACTATTGACCCAGCACTAATTGGACTAAAAAAAATATCAAAAGGATAGAGTTTGTAATTTTTAAAAATTTTAGAGATACTCTCTATACTAAAATAATATATATGTTCATGATATATAGAATCGTACTGCAAATCCTTTAAAATCTCTCCAGCATAATGAAATTCTATGGCTACAATAGTGTTATTGCTTGAAAGATTAGAAATACCTTTAACTACAGAGTTAAGTTCACTTACGTGTGGTATTACATTTCTAGCAAAAATTAAGTCTGGTTTAAATTTTTTTTTTATTTCTGATGAAATTTTATAATTAAAAAATTTAGGTATCGTCTTAATTTTAGACAGATTGGCCTTTTTAGCAATATTGAAGGCTGGATCTATACCTAAAACTTTATGACCATTGTGTTTAAACTCTCTTAAAAAAGTTCCGTCGTTACTTGCAATTTCAAAAACATTACTTTTTTTTTTTAAAAAATAAGAGATATTTTTATAAAATTTTTTTGCATAATTGTTTGCAGTTTTTGAGGTTGCTGTAACCCAAAAATATTTTTTAAATAAGTAATTTTTATCTGGAAATTTTGTTAACTGCGTTAATGAACATTTTTTGCAAAAACATAATTTAAGTGGAAAGTAGATTTGTTTTTTTTTATTTTTATGCAAAGAATTTGCTGGAGGCTGATCTTTTAGATCTAAGATATGTGTTGTTTTAAATTTACAGATCTGACATAAATTTTTTTTAAGCATTTATTTAAATTATTTTTAATTTTTGATCTAATGATTTATTTATTTGTTCTTTAAGAGATATAATTCTATTAGTTTTTTTTCCTCTAAAGTCTTTTTCAGTAAAATTTACTCTTTTAAAAAATTCAATCATTTCATCTGCGCCCTTATCTAAATTCCATTCTGGCTTATAATATTTTCCTAATTCGTTTAAAATTCTATCGAAAGAAACCTTATAAGATCTAGGATCAACCAAATGTTCTCCTGTAAAAATTACTTCACACTCAGGAATTTTTTTTTCAACAGCTTTTGCTATATCTCTTACTTGGTAATTTCCATTTTCTATTCCTACATTAAATGCTTTTTTATCAACAATTTCTTTTGGAGCTACTAAGCACGCTAAAATTGAGGAACAAACATCTTTTATATGAACTACAGGCCTCCATGGTGAACCATCACTCTTAATTTCAATTTTATTTGTAGTATAAGCACATGCTAAAAAATTGTTAAAAACAATATCACATCTCAATCTTGGGCTTACACCAAAAACTGTGGATGGTCTTAACGCTGCTGTAATGAAATTCTCATTTTTTATGCTAAATAAATATTTTTCTACTTCCCACTTTGTTTTAGCATATTGAGTAACTGGTTTTTTTTCACTTTCATCCTCTCTTAATTCAATTGTTTCATCTGATATTCCATACATGCTTTGAGAGGAAATATAAATAAATCTCTCAATTTTCTTTTTTAATGATAAATCAATCAAATTTTTTGAAGCTTCAAAATTAATCTCCTCAGTTAAATTTTTGTCGAATTCACCTAATGGATCATTGGATAAGGATGCTAAGTGCACAACATAGTTAATTTCATCTAGATCACTTTCGATCAAATCTCTAATATCTTTTTTAATTTGTACATTCGGTTTCGGACAATCATAAAAATAATCATCTTCATATAAACCTGAGTCAATTCCAATGACATAATAATCTTTTAATAATATTTCATTTAATACAGACCCTATGTAACCAAGGTTTCCAGTTAAAAGTATTTTTTTTTTCATACTTTGATATTTATTATTCTATCTATAATTGAAAGAAGCCAAATTTGATGTGTATTCTCAATGAAATTATATGATCTAGAATTTACCCAAAAATTATAAATTCCTAGTTTTGATAGTGGATTGTTTTTTTTAAAACCTGAAAAAGTAATCAAAGGACAATTCATTTTTTTTGATTGCTTTGCTCCATTTATAATATTTTTTGATGTTCCACTGCTGCTAATTAGGATAATTAAGTCTCCTCTATCTGCATAAAATTCTAAAGCCTTAGCAACCCAATTTTCATATCCATAATCATTTGAAAAACATGTTAACAGATCTGCTTCATTAAAATTAATAGCTCTAATATTTGCAGTTTTTGTAAAGTCAACTGATGCATGACTAGCAATTGCCGCGCTGCCTCCATTACCAACAATTATAATTTTTTTTTTATTTTTGTTGGTTCTTAATATAAGTTTTGCTACATCTTCTAAATTTCCAGAATCAACATTTTTTAAGAGTTCTGAAATTTTTATCAAATATTTGTCAAAATAATTTGTCATTTTTCAAAAGCAAACTTTCTAATTTTTTTTGATCATATATATTATCCATGGGTGCCCAATGATTTAATTTTACGAGTTTAAACTTTTTTCTATTTTTTGAAATTACTTTATTAATAATTATTTTTTCGAAAGAATCACTATTTTTTTTAATATATTCGAGAATAGTATAATCTAAAATATAAAAACCTGCGTTAATAAAAATTTCAAATTTTTTTTCATTTATTTTTTCTAGAATTTTTCCTTTAATATCTAACTTACCATAATTAAGTTTATATTTATAAGTCGATATAACATAATTATTTTTAGTCTTTACTTTCAGCGCCTTATTTACATTAAAACTTGCAAGTGAATCACCATATGTAAAGAAAAATAAATCTTTTTTATCTATGTGTTTTCTTATTTTTAATAATCTTCCTCCTGTATTTGTTTTAATGCCTGTGAAAATTGTTTTAATTTTTATTTTTGGAAATTTTTTTAAATATGATTGTCCAAATTTTTTAAGGTCATCAAATTTATATCCGCCTAAAAGAAAAAATTCACTTACCCCCTGTTTTTTATAAATATTCATCACTCTTTCAATCATCGGAATATTGTTAATTTTTACAAGCGGTTTTAATATTTTTCTTTTTTTATTTTGATTATATCTTGATCCAAGACCACCACATAATATTATTGCTTTATAATTGAATGACATAATTTTTAAAAACTTTAAAAGAAAATTTAAATATATTGTAAAAACCTTTGTTTTAATTTCATGGAATTAATTGATAAAATCAAATATTACAACATAAAAAATAATTAAATATGAGAAAAAATTTTTACATAACTAGTAAAACTCCTCTTAGAATAAGTTTTTTTGGTGGTGGAACAGATGTGGACTATTTCTATAAAAGGTTAGGAGGAAAAGTAATAAGCACTGCTATAAATAAGTACGTTTACGTAACTGTTAAATCCCAAAATATTTTTTTTGAAGAAAACTATAGATTAAATTACTCAAAAACTGAAAGAGTTGATAAAATTAAAAATATCCAAAATAAAATAATTAAAGAATGCCTAAAGTATACTAAAATTAAATCAAAAATTTATATTTCAACAGTTTCTGATATTCCAGATTCAACCGGATTAGGATCTTCTAGTGCTTTCACTGTTGGGTTGTTAAAAGCTTTATACGAAGCAAAAAATGAAAAAAAAACAAATATTGAGCTTGCAAAAATTGCATCTACAATTGAAATCAAAAAAGTTAAAAGCCCTATAGGTAAACAAGATCAGTATGCATGTGCGCTTGGTGATTTTAATATAATCAACTTTAATACTAATGGATCAGTAAAAATTAAAAAAATCCATAACAGAAAATTTATAAAAAATTTATTTTCAAAAAGCTGTTTGGTTTGGACTGGAAAATATAAAAAAACATCTAAAATTTTAGCAGATCAAAAAAAAAATTTTAAAACTAATTTAAAAAATCTAAAAGAAATATTAAATATTGCTACAAGAGTTTCAAAAAAAGTAGTTTTAAGAAATTATAGTATTAACGATTTTAAATTATCTCTTCAAAAATCGTGGTTCTTGAAAAAAAACTTATCTAAAAAAATTTTAAATAAGAATATAAATAATATCATAAAAAAATTTGAAAATAACACTCGTAGTGCTTACAAAATTCTTGGTGCTGGTGGTGGAGGTTTTTTATTTATAACAGGTGGAGATCACAAAAACATAGTTAAAAAAAACAAATTTACTATTTTGAATGTAAAGTCAGTTAGAAATGGTTCTGAAATTATATATAAAAACTATTAATTCTTTATAATTTCAACCGTCTTGTAAAATCGTATATGTTTGTATTTTCATCCTCTATTTTTACAAAATCCTGGTTAATTTTTCTTTTACTAATAAACAATTGTTTTAACCTTTCAAACGCTTGCATATAAAGAGAAAAATCAAAAATACCCCATAACAAATAAGCAAAATCTATAATTTTTATTTTAAGAAAGAAACCTATGAAAGTTTTGAAATTTATATTGCCTTTTGCAAAATTTTCAAAATGACAAAACAATTGCCTGGCTAAATATGCAGGTCTATTTATTTTTTTGTTTTGTAATATTTTATTATTTTGCCTTAATTGAATAAGGATCATAATTAAATAATCATTAAGCAAAGATCCAGGAACAAAATGATAGTTTCCATAAACAAAACTACCTAAATAATTCTTACCTTGGTCTAACTTGTTTGTATTTACATAATGTCCAAATGATTTTTTTGACATTCCAATACTAAGCATTGGTTCATCATTAATAAACCAGGTCTTGGCTCTCAATATCATAGAATATACTGCATAAGAATCCGGACAAGGTGGTTTGAATACTCCTTCCTCAACAGTATCTGATAAAGATTTTGAAAAAATGTGTGGCTGCATATTTAAAGGTAAATAATTTTTTAATGAAAAAATTTCGTTTAGAATATTTTTTTTCTCTTTCTCATTTAAAAGACGATTGTCTAATTTATATTTTTTAAAATTCCAAAAGATTGGTTTATACGCATAATAATCAAATTCTGGTACCGACCCACCTTCATAGAAACCAATTGCATTAGTTGTTAAAACTTCTGGAAAATTATTACTTGATAATATTTCATAAATTTTTTTTAAACTATTTTTTAGAATACAATCGTCATCACCAAGCATTATAATATATCTTCCACTAGCGTTGTTTAAACAGGCATTCCAAGAACTTGTGACATCAATTGTTTTTGTTTGTTTAACAATTTTAATTTTAGGATTAGGCAAAAATTTATCTATAGCTATTTTAAATTTATCGTTATTATTATTATCACCTATAATTATTTCATAGTCAGAGAATTCCTGATCTAATACAGACTTTAGAACGTTTTCTATATAATTTTCCCCACCTTTACTAGGTATGAGTATTGAGAAGAATACTTTTTGGCTCATTTAATTCTATTTAATTTTTTTTGCTGCAATTTAAATATTTTATCACAATAACCAAGTGTATTTTTGTTATGACTAATTACAACAATAAGCATTTCATTTGTTATATATTTTTTTAAGTTCTCAAATATTATTTTTTCATTTTCTATATCTATTGCATTCGTTGTTTCGTCTAATATTAATATTTTAGAGTTATTATAAATAGCTCTGGCAATAGCTATTCTTTGAATTTGACCACCTGATAAATTTGAACCATTCTCCCAAATTTTTTGATTTTTATCCAATCCCTTTAACAGGTTATCAACTAAATTATTGTGCATAGGACTAAACTTTTTAAAATCGATATCATTGAAAATTTTTAAATTGTCATCAATAGTCCCATCAATTAAAAAAATATTTTGCGGAATATAACTTATTTGTTTTTGCCATCCATATAAGTTATTTTGAATATTTTTTTTATCAGCTTCAATTTTACCATTTGTTGGAGTTAAAAATCCAGCTAGGAGAGTTACCAAAGTTGATTTTCCCGATCCGCTATCTCCAGTTATACCAACTACATCTCCCATAAGTAATTTTAAATCTATTTTTTTCAAAATAATCTTATGCTTTTTTGAATATCTAAAATCTACTTTATTAAAATGAATAAGCTTATTATAGTTAAATTTATCTTTATTTATTGCCTTTGTATTGACTAATGTTCTATAATTTTTTTTCTTAAAAAAATCAATTTTTTCTAAAATTTGAATTGCAAATTTTATATTTAGTAAATTATATTGCATTCTTGATATTGATGGAATTATTTTAAATGCTCCCGCACCAAATAAAGCAAGTGTTGGTAGAATATTTGAATTATTAGAAATTAAAAAATTAACAAAAAATATTATTAATAAAAAAAGAGATATAAAAATAAACTCAACAATATATTTTGGAAATGTTGAAAAAAAAAATTGATTAGCCAATATATCTGAATATTTTTTATTAATCTTATCAAAAATATATTTGTATTTTTCATCTAAACTATAAAGCTTAATATCTGTGAATAAACCAAAAGTTTGATTTATAAAATTAAGCCTTCTAGCATCAACAACATTTTTAATTTTAGTGAGTTTTTTTAATTTTTTTCTTGTTAAAAAATAAATTAAAAAAAAGAATATTATAACAAATGCTAATATCTGAATTGTGAATATTGGTTTAACTAATATCCAAACAAATATAACACCCAAAACTAGAAAAAAGTCTGCAAATGTATTTATTAGATTTTTAATACCATATTCACTTATATTAGAAGATTGAGTAATGGCCTCACTTAAAATGAAGGAACTATTTTTTTTTTTAATATCAATTACTTTTCTGTTTAAATAATATGAATAAATTTTATTCGATAGAAATTGTTCATAATTGTAAATAAATTTCGAATTATACTTTTGTAATATTGTCGAAAATATAAACTTTAAAAAAGCAGTTAAAAATATGAATAATAAAATTAAATTTAAAGATAAATTTTTTTCAATTAAATTTAAAAAATATTGAACATAAATGTTAATGTTAATTACTTCATTTTTATTTTCTAAAAATTGAAAAAGAGGATAGGTTAAAAATACCGTAAGAGACTCTAACAATACTACAATAAATACAAGGATGTAAATCTTGTTTATATCTTTGCTGTAAAACTTTAATAGGGATAAAATTTTAGTCATTGACTTTTAAATAATTTAATACAGAAGTATATATCTGATATTTTTTAATTTAAAAAAATAAATTTAACAAATAAATTGAGTTACTAAAAAAATAATAATGAAAGCTTTAATTTTAGCTGGAGGGCTTGGGTCACGACTATCTGAAGAAACCTCTAAAATTCCAAAACCTATGATTCCAATCGGTTCAAAACCAATCATATGGCATATAATGAAATTTTATCAAAGTTTTGATATCAATGAGTTTATTATACTCGGTGGTTATAAATGTAATATTATTAAAAATTTTTTTTATAATAAGAAAACAGTTTTAAAAAAAAATGGTTTTTATTTTAATATAGACGAAAAATGGTCTGTTAAAGTTCTTAATACAGGTATTAAAACCCAAACTGGAGGAAGATTACTTAAGGCAAAAAAATTTATCAAAAAAGATAAATATTTTTTTTTTACTTATGGTGATGGTTTAACAAATCTTGACTTAAATAAACAATTAAAACTTCATTTAAAAAAAAAGAAATTATGCACAATGACTTGTGTAAATCCTGAGGCAAGATTTGGAGAAGCTAAAATAAAAAAAAATTTAATAATTAACAAATTTGTAGAAAAAAATAAAAATAAAAACGTTTGGATAAATGGTGGGTACTTTGTAGCTTCACCTAAAGTTCTAAATTATATTAAAAATTCAAATACAATTTGGGAAAGAGATCCAATGGAAAAACTTGCAAAAGAAAGTAATCTTATTGCATTTAAACATAAAAGTTTTTGGAAACCAATGGATACAATGAAAGATCTCATAGAATTAAAAAATATTTGGAAAAATAAAAAATTATGGAGAATAAAAAGATGAAAATTTTAATTACTGGAAATCTAGGATACGTAGGTCCTGTTGTAGAAAATTATCTAATCAAGAAAATAAAAAAAGCTCAAATAACAGGTTTAGATACATTTTTTTTTAAAAATAATTTAGTAAATTTCAATAATAAAACTCAAATTTATGACGATATAAGAAATATAAAAAAAATAAGTTTAAAACAGTTTGATGCAATCATTCATTTAGCAGCAGTTTCAAATGATCCTATCGGTAACAAATTTGAAAACGCAACAAAGAATATAAACTATGAGGCGAGTACTATATTATTAAAAGAGGCAATTAAAAATAATGTTAAAAAATTTGTTTTTGCATCTAGTTGTAGTATTTATGGTTTTAATGATGGATCAATTAAAAATGAAAATAGTACAGTATATCCTCTAACTGAATACGCAAGATCAAAAGTAAATTTTGAAAAGTTTGCAAAAAAAATTAATCTTAAAAAAACACAAGTGACTTGCTTGCGTTTTCCAACCGCTTGTGGAATGTCTCCAAATTTAAGACTAGATTTAGTAATAAATGATTTCGTATTTTCGGCAATTAACAAAAAAAAAATTAAAATCCTTAGCGACGGAACTCCCTGGAGACCAATAATTCATGTAAAAGATATGGCCAAAGCTATAGAATGGTCACTTAAAAGAAAAAATATAAAAAAAAGCGAACCTTTATGCATCAATGTAGGACTTAATACAAATAATTTTAAAGTTATAGATATGGCATTAAAAATAAAAAAAAAAATAAAAGGAATTTCTGTGTCAGTAAATAAAAAAAAAATGATTGATAAGAGATCATATCAAGTAAGTTTTGACTGGTTTCTTAAATTAGCTCCAAAAAAATTTCACCCTACTTACACAATTGATAAAATTATTACAGATCTAACTTTTGGAATTAAAAAATATGAAAATGTAAGAAATAGAAAATTTCATGAATATTTTAGACTACATGAAATTCAAAAACTGATCGATCAAAATAAAATTAACAAATTATTAAGATGGAAATGATTATTTTTTAAATTTATTTAAAAAATAATTATGAGAAAAAAAGTGAATAAATTTAAGATAAAAAGAAAATGTGATTTTTGTAAAATTGAAACAAAATTTTTATTTAATTCTAAAGATTTTAATCGTGAATATAGTAAAAATATATATACATACAATATTTGTAAAAATTGTAAAAATATAAGTTTAAAAAATATTCCTAAAAGAAAAACTTATTTGTATCAAGAAAATTTCTACAATTATAAAAGTAAAAAAAATATATGGAAAGATAACCAAAATAAAATTGAACATTTAAAAGAAATAAATTTTAAAAAAAATCAATCATTACTCGAAATAGGATCTGGTGATGGAAGCTTTCTATATTGTTGTAAAAAATTGGGATTAAAGTGTGAAGGTTTGGATATTAACAAGAAACTTAACTATTATACAAAAAAAAGATTTGGAATAAAAACAATTATAAAAAAAAATCTTACTAATTTAAAAAAAAAGTATGATATCATTTGTGCTTGGCACTCAATAGAGCATTTTGAAAATTCAAAAAAAGTATTAGAATTCATTTTTAGAAATTTAAACAAAAATGGATATATAATTTTGGCTATGCCAAATCCAGATGCTTATGGGTTTAGATTGTTTAAAGAAAAATGGGTTCATGTTGATGCTCCAAGGCATCAAAATTTAATTAATTTAAATTTTTTAAAAAAATATTTAACAAAAAAAAATTTTAAAATTATCTTGTCTACAACAAGTGATGATGATGCTAAATATAATAACAGATTATCATGGGCATTTTATTTTTTTAGAATTTTTTCAAAAAAACCATTATATGCACAAAGGAATTACATAAAGAAGCTTTGCCACTTAATTGGTCTCTTATTAAGATTTACTTTTTCATTTATTGAAAATAAAAATTATGAAGGAAGTTGTTATACATTAATTGCAAAATTAAAAAAAAAATGATAGTTGAAAATATTTATGATTGGATTATTTGATAATAAAAAATATGTTTTTATAGCAAAGAAATATTCATCAAGATATAAAAGTAATTTGCCATTTCCCAACATACAAATTAAAAATTTTTTAGATGAGAAAATTGCTAAAAAATTAGAAAAAAACTTTCCTAATTATAATAATTCTAATGCATGGACAAATCATAAGGGTCATAATGATCATAAGAATTCTACTTTTAAAAAAGCTCAAAATGATGAAAGGAAATTTCCAAAAGTCTTTAGAGAATTTATTAGAGAAACAAGTTCGAGACAATTCATATTATTTTTAGAATCAATAAGTGGTATAAGTGGTCTAATACCAGATCCATACATAATTGGAGGTGGCTTACACATTGCAAAGAATGGTGGTTACCTAAATATACATGCTGATTTCAACTGGCAACATAAATTACAACTCCATCGTAGATTAAATGTTCTTATATACTTAAGCTCAAACTGGAAAGAGCAATTCAAGGGATCTTTGGAGCTTTGGAATTCAAGCAGAAAAAAAAAAGTAAAAGATTATGTGCCAGAATTTAATAGTTGTGTAATTTTTAACACAACTGGAAAATCTTTTCACGGACACCCAGAAAAAATAACGTCCGGCAAAGAGATTTTTAGAAAAGTGATAAATTTATATTATTACACTTCTACTAGACCAAAAAATGAAATCTACAATCCTACATTTACGGTTTATGGAACTATAAAAAGAGGAAAAATTAATCCTTCAAAATTTAAAATATCTAATTCACCATTTTGCAATAATTTACTAAAAAATTATAAAAAATTTAAGTAAATCAATTTATTTTTTTAATTTTTTTGGTGCTACCCCAGAAATTTTTTGGTTCATAATATGGATAATCGTACACTGAGTTATCAATTTTTATTTTTGACTGTCTTTTTTTAATAATACTTTTTACAAAATTTAAAACTGAGATAGGTTTTCCACTACAACAGTTAAAAATACCATTCTTTTTTGATTGTGAAATTTTGTGTATTAAATTAGATAGACTTTTTACCTCAATAAAGTCTCTTAACTGATCACCTTTAGACATTTTAAAAGTTTTTTTTTGTTTTATAGATTTTATTAATTGAGTATATAAATTATTTTTACTATCTCCTTCTCCATAGATATAGAAAAGTCTTAACCACTTTAAATTAATATTATTTATTTTATTTAGTTTGCTATAAAGTTTATATTTGGATTTGCCATAATAAGTATTTGGACGAGAAAACATTTTCTCACCAAGGCAACCTTCTCTAAGACCATACTCTAAACAAGTTCCAGT
>PAHI01000025.1 GCA_002705575.1 Fidelibacterota bacterium
CTCCTGTTGCTATGGATAAAGAACTTAGGTTCGCTATCAGGGAAGGTGGTCATACGGTTGGCGCAGGCGTTGTAACTAAGATTATTGAGTAAGGAAATGAATAAAATCAGAATTAAATTGAAGTCTTATGATCATAATCTTTTAGATAAATCTACTGAAAGAATTGTAAAAACTGCTAAGGATACAGGTGCGCTTATATTGGGCCCGATACCTTTACCTACTAAGAAGTCAGTTGTTACTGTTAATAGATCCGTGCATGTTGATAAAAAATCTAGAGAGCAATTTCAGATTAAAGTGCATAAAAGAATACTTGATATTTTAAACTCTACTACTAAAACAGTAGATGCACTAATGAAAATTGATATGCCTGCTGGTGTAGATATTGAGATAAAAACTTAGGTTTTATTATGAATGATAAAAATAAAAAAATAGATAAAGTTGAGTCCAAAGATTCATCTTCTGTAGAAGAAGTTGTTTCATCAGATGATTTGGGTTCAGATAAAGTTGAGTCCAAAGATTCATCTTCTGTAGAAGAAGTTGTTTCATCGGATGATTTGGGTTCAGATAAATCTGGCTCTATGGTCGATTATAATCAAGTATCTATTTTTGGAAAAAAGCTTGGAATGTCAAGAGTTTTTATTGATGATGGAAATAAGGATTGTCCTGTTACTGTTGTAGAGGCAGTGCCATGTTATGTTACTCAGCTTAAAACTATGAAAACTGATGGTTATAATTCTGTTCAAATATCTTATGGTTTTATGAAAGATAAGAAAGTTTTAAAGTCTGTTCGAGGACATTTTAAAAAAGCAGGAGTTACACCTTCAAGATATTTAAAAGAATTTAAAGTTGAGGATACTAATCAATTTTCTATTGGTGATGAAATAAATGTCTCTGCATTTAAAGAGGGAGAGTTGGTTAAAGTTTTAGGAAAATCTATAGGAAAAGGTTTTACAGGTCATATGAAGAGGCATGGTTTTGGTGGCGGCAGGAAATCGCACGGTAAAAATAGTGTGATGAGAAAAGCTGGATCTATTGGTGCTGGTACTGACCCTGGTCGTGTTTGGAAAGGAACTCGAATGGCGGGTAGGTCAGGAGGAGAAAATATTTCGATTAAAAATATATCGGTTATAAAGGTTGATAAAACTAATAACTTGATTTATTTAAAAGGTTCCGTTCCAGGAGCAAGTAAGGGGTTGATTTTTATATCAAAGTGAATATTTTATGAAAATAGACGTATATAACCAACAAGGAAAGAAATTAGATAAAAAGGCAGATTTAAATAAAGCTGTTTTTGGAATAAAGCCTAACGATCATTCTATATATTTAGCAATCAAAGAAGAACGCTCTTCTGGCAGGCATGGTACGAGTAAGTCAAAGAGCAAGTCTGAGGTTAAGGGTTCTGGAGCTAAGCCTTGGAAGCAGAAAGGAACAGGTCGAGCTAGAATTGGTTTAATTAGGAACCCTTCTAGGGTTGGAGGTGGTACTACTTTTGGCCCTTCTCCGAGATTTTATAGTATGAAGATTAACAGAAAGGTTAAGGCTTTAGCTAGAAGGAGTATACTTTCTCACAAAGTTTTATCTAAGTCTTTAGTGGTTTTAGATAAATTATCTATGGACTCTCATAAGACTAAACAGGTTTTTAAGTTTCTTAAAAATTTAAATTTAGATTCAAAGAAAGTAACTTTATTAGTTTGTGAAAAAAATGAGAATTTATTGAGAGGTTCTAAAAATATTCATAATATGAAAGTTTCAATGAGTAAAGCAGTTTCGTCTTATGATTTAATTAATAACGATGTGCTGATTGTCGATCAGCAATCTTTGACACATTTTAATAAGATATGAATTTAGAACAAATAATTATAGAGCCAATGTTAACGGAGAAAGGTGCTGTTTTACAGGAGAACTTTAATAAGTTTTTATTTAAAGTGAGTTCCTCTTCTAATAAGATTCAGGTTAAAAAAGCTATTGAATTAAAGTTTGGTGTTAAAGTTGGCAAGGTTGCGATTATTAATGTTAAAGGTAAAACGAAGTCGATGTCTGTAAAAAGTTCTGGTAGAACTATTAGGACTCAAGGTAAAAAATCTAGCTGGAAGAAGGCAGTAGTTACTCTGAAAGAAGGCAGTAGCATTGATTTAACTAATATGGAATTTTAATGGGAAATAACAAGAATCAAAAACCTTATACTCCTTCAAGAAGATATATGACATTTTCTGATTTTAGTGATATTACTAAAAAAACTCCAGAAAAAAGCTTGACTGCGCCGCTTAAAAAAACAGGTGGAAGAAATAATTTAGGGCGAATAACTTCTAGAAGAAGAGGTGGGGGGCATAAAAGAAAATATAGGATAATAGATTTTAAAAGAAATAAATATGATATTTGGGGTTCTGTGATTGCTATAGAATATGATCCTAACAGGACACCAAGAATAGCATTATTGCAGTATGAAGATGGTGAAAAAAGGTATATTTTAGCTACATCTGGAATGAAGGTAGGTGATAAAGTTATTTCTTCTAAAGATAACAAAGTAGCGGCAAAAAATGGAAATGCAATGCCATTATCTTTTATTCCTGATGGTATGCTAATTCACAATATAGAGTTAAAGATTGGAAAAGGTGGCCAGATGGTTAGAAGTGCAGGCGGATATGCTAGGATTATGGCTAAAGAAGGTAATAGGGTTACTTTACGATTGCCTTCAGGAGAAATGAGGATGGTAGATGAGAGGTGTCTTGCTACAATTGGAGTTGTAAGTAATCGTCATCATGAAACATTAGTTATAGGTAAAGCAGGAAGGTCTAGATGGATGGGTAAGCGTCCTAAAGTTAGGGGTGTTGCTATGAACCCTGTTGATCATCCTATGGGTGGAGGTGAAGGTAGAACATCCGGAGGAGGTCATCCTGTTTCTCCTTGGGGAACACCAGCCAAAGGATTTAGAACAAGAAAGAAAAATAAAATATCTAATAGGGATATTGTTAAAAGAAGGAAGTAGATTTTTATGCCAAGATCATTAAAAAAAGGCCCGTTTATCAGTTATAAGTTAGAACGTAAAATTGAAGCTATGGATAAGTCTAGTAAAAAGAAGGTTATAAAGACTTGGTCTAGAGCTTCTACTGTTACACCAAGATTTGTAGGTCACACTTTTGCAGTCCATAATGGCAATAAGTTTATACCAGTTTTTATTACAGAGAATATGGTTGGACATAAGCTAGGAGAGTTTGCTCCTACTCGTACTTTTAAAATGCATTCAGGTGATAGGAAGGTTTAATTATTATGCGCGAATCAAAATGTACAATGAAATTTATAAGACAGTCACCTTACAAGGTTAGAATGGTCTTAGATTCTGTTAGAGGTAAAAAAACTGAGTATGCATTGAATTTTTTGAAGCTGTCAAATAAAAAAGCTTCTGTTTTTATTTTTAAGGCACTTACATCTGCTGTATCTAATTTTTCGCAGAAAAATGATACCTTGGATTCAACAGGCCTATATATTAAAAAAGCCTATGTAGATGAAGGTCCAAAGATTAAAAGATTTAGGCCAGCTGCAATGGGTAGAGCTACTAGAATAATTAAAAGGACAAGTCATTTAACAGTGGTTGTTGGAGAAAAGGAATAAATTTATGGGTCAAAAAACAAATCCGATAGGCCTTAGATTAGGGATTAACAGAACGTGGGATTCCATTTGGTATGATGAAAAGAACTTCGCTAAAAAGTTGCATGAAGATATAGTTATCAGGAATTATATTTCAAAGTCTCTAAAAGATGCGAGTATAAGTAATGTTAATATTGAAAGAACTGCGAAAAGTGTGACTGTTACAATTTTTACATCTAGGCCAGGTATTGTTATAGGTAAGGCAGGTAGCGAAGTTGAGAAATTAAAGAAAAAGTTAAGTAAAATTATTGGATTTGACATCAATGTAAATGTCTCTGAGATTAAAAGGCCAGCTTTGTCATCTGAATTGGTAGGACAAAATATAGCTCAGCAGTTGGTTAAAAAAATAAATTACAGAAGAACTGTTAAAAAAGCTATTCAATCAGCTATGAGTATGGGTGCAGAAGGTATTAAAATTAGAGTAGCTGGTAGGCTTAATGGGATTGATATCGCTAGAGCGGAAACTTTTAAGGAGGGTCGAATTCCTTTGCATACTTTAAGGTCGAATATCGATTATGCAAAGGTTGAAGCTTTAACTACTTATGGCATTATTGGTATAAAAGTATGGATTTTTAAAGGAGAAATAAGATAATGCTTTCCCCTAAAAAAGTAAAGTTTAGGAAGCCTCAAAAAGGTAAGATGAGAGGTTTAGCCCATTCTGGAAACTATGTTGCTTTTGGTAGTTTTGGCTTAAAAGCTTTAGAGCCTGGCTGGATTACTAGTAGACAAATTGAATCGTCTCGTATTGTAATATCAAGATCCGTTAGAAAGATTGGAAGAATGTGGATAAGGATATTTCCTCATAAATCAATAACTAAAAAGCCCGCAGAGACTAGGATGGGTAAAGGAAAAGGAAATCCAGAGTATTGGGTAGCTGTTGTTAAACCAGGAACAATATTGTTTGAGATTGACGGTCTAGATGAGAAGCAGGCAATGGAGGCTTTTCGTAAGTGTTCTAATAAATTGCCAATAAAAACAAAGACAGTTCCAAGGAGACCTATATAATTAAAGGTTAATTATTATGGATAAAAAAGATTTAAATAAAATAACAAAAGTTAAGCTGGAGAAAAAATTAAGTGAAAATAAAGAGGCTTTATTGAACTTGAGGTTTCAAAAAAAATTACAACAATTAGAGAATCCTCAGTCGATTTCTTTTTTAAAAAAAGAAATAGCTCAAATAAAAACAGTTTTAAGAGAGATGGAATTAAGCATAAGAGAGGAAAGATAAGTTGGCTCTAAAAAATAGAAAACAATTGAAAGGTGTAGTTCTTGATAATAAAATGGATAAAACTGCTGTTGTCCAGGTTACTAAGCGGTTTCCTCATCCTGTTTATAATAAGTATATAATAAGAACAAAGAAATATTATGCTCATGACCCGGATAATTCTTCAAATCCTGGAGACAATGTTGTTATTGTTGAGTCTAAGCCTATAAGTAAGACAAAACGATGGTTTTTAAAAGAGAGTAAAAAATAATGATTCAGCAAGAGACAAGATTAAGAGTAGCAGATAATACGGGAGCCAAAGAAGTTTTGTGTATAAAGGTTCTTGGTGGCTCCAAAAGAAAATATGCTAGCTTGGGCGACGTTATAGTGGTTTCAGTCAAGAAGACAATTCCTGGAGGTATAAAGAAAGGAGAAGTCTCAAAAGCAGTAGTTGTTAGGGTTAGAAAAGAGTGCAGGCGAGAAGATGGTTCTTATATAAGGTTTGATGAAAATGCTGCAGTATTAGTCAATAATCAATTGGAGCCTGTTGGTACTCGTGTTTTTGGTCCTGTTGCTAGAGAATTGAGGGAAAAAAGTTTTACTAAGATATTGTCACTAGCGCCAGAGGTATTATAGTATGATGAGAATAAAGAAAGATGATACAGTTCAGATTATAACTGGAAAAGATAAGGGTAAAACAGGAAGAGTTATCAAAGTTTTGCCTTCAAGAAGTAGGATTGTTGTTGAAGGGTTGAATATGGTAAGTAAGCATCAAAGGCCTAGTCAAGAGAATCAGCAGGGTGGTGTTATTAAAAAAGAAGCTTCAATTCATGTGTCTAACGTTATGCTTTTTTATAAAAATAAAACAACTAGAGTTGCCTTTAAGGTTCTAGATAGTGGTAAGAAGGTAAGGTTTTCAAAGAAACATAAAGGGAATATTGATTGATGTCTAAATATGAACCAAGATTAAAAACTATTTATAAACAGGAAATTATTCAGAAATTAATTAAAGATATGAATATTCCAAATGTTATGTTGGCTCCCAGAATTGAGAAAATAGTATTAAATATGGGATTAGGTGATGCTAAATTGAATAAGAATGGCTTAAAGCAGGCTCAAGAAGAACTCTCTATTATTACTGGACAGAAATCAGTTGTGACATATTCAAAAAAAGCAATCTCTAACTTTAAAATTAGAGAAGGAGATCCTGTTGGCGTTAAGGTTACCTTAAGATCTGATAGAATGTATGAGTTTTTAGATAGATTTATATCTGTGGCTTCTCCTAGGATTCGAGATTTTAATGGTATATCATCAAAAGGTTTTGATGGAAGAGGGAATTATAATTTTGGTATAACTGAACAAATTATTTTTCCAGAAATAGATTATGATAAAGTAAATGAAGTAAGAGGTTTAAATTGTACAATAGTAACCAATACAGATAAAGATGAAGAGGCATATTTTCTTATTAAGTCCTTTGGGTTTCCTGTTAAGGAGATGGTTAAAAATAAAAAAAGTAAGGTAGGTGTATAATAGTATGGCTAAAAAATCAATGATAGTCAAAAACATTAAAAGAAAGCAAATCGTTGAAAGATATAGGGATAGGCGTTTCGAATTGAAAAAAATAATGAAAGATTCAAAATCTTCTATGGAAGATAAAATTTCTGCAAGAATGAAGTTAGAAAAAATGCCAAGAGATGCTAATCCTAATAGAGTTAGAAATCGTTGTGTTGTCACAGGTAGACCTCGATCTTATTATAGGAGATTTGGATTATCTAGAATTACTTTTAGAGAGATGGCTCTGAAGGGTCAGATTCCAGGTGTAACTAAGGCTAGTTGGTAAAAGGAGAATATGATATGTCGCAAACAGATCCTATAGCAGATTTTATAACATGTATACGAAATGCACAAATGGCTAAAAAAAATTGGGTTGATGTGCCTGCTTCTAATTTAAAAAAAAGAATTTGTTATGTTTTAAAGGAAGAACACTTTGTTAGAGATACTATATTGATAAAAGATGGCAAGCAGGACCTTATTAGGGTTTTTTTATGCTATGATGATAAAAAAAATCCAGTAATTAATGGTATAAAGAAAGTAAGTAAGCCTGGATGTAGGCGTTATTTTTCTTCATCAGATATTCCAAAAGTTTTAAACGGTATGGGTATATCAATTCTTACAACATCAAAAGGGGTTATCTCAAATAAAAAAGCTAAATTATTTAATGTAGGTGGTGAAATTTTATGTCAGGTTTGGTAAAAAGGAGTTTTGTTTAATGTCTCAAATAGGTAAGAAGCCCATCGATATTCCTAGTCAAGTTCAGGTTGATTTTAATGATGGAGTAATTAAAGTTAGTAAAGAAGGAAGTGAGTTGTCTCGTAAAGTGTTTCCTGAAATTTCGGTTGATATTAAAGACTCTAGATTATTTTTGAAAAGAAAAAATAATGATAAAAAGTCTAAAGAGTTACATGGATTAATTAGGTCTTTAATTGCAAATATGATTACTGGTGTAAATGAGGGATTTTCTAAAGAATTGAACTTAGTTGGAGTTGGTTATACAGTAGAGTCTAAAGGCGATTTTTTATTGTTAAATTTAGGTTATTCTCACGCTATATTTTTTGAGAAGCCAGAAGGTATATCATTTGAGGTTCCTAATAATACTACTGTAATTATTAAAGGTACGGACAATCAGTTGGTTGGTGATGTTGCTGCAAAAATAAGAGAGTTAAGAAAGCCTGAACCATATAAGGGTAAGGGCGTTAAATATAAAGATGAATATATTAAGAGAAAAGCAGGTAAAACTGTTGGGGGAGCAGGGTCTTAATGAATAAAAAGATTAAAAGAATTATAAGTAGGCGTAAAAAATCTATTAAAAGTAAATTGACATTAGGTAAATATCCTAGGTTGGTGGTTTATAGATCTAATATTCATTTATACGCTCAGCTTATTGATGATAATTCTGCAAAAACTTTGGCGTCTATATCTACAAATGATAAAAAAATAAAGAAAGATGTTAGCAAATTAGATTCAAAAGTTTTAAAGAGTAGTTTTGTTGGAGAAAAGATAGGAGAACATATAAAAAACATGAAAATTAAAAAGGTGATTTTTGATAGAAATGGTTATATGTATCATGGTAGAGTAAAGGCTTTTGTTGAGTCTGTAAGAAAAACAGGTTTAAATGTATAATATGAACAATTTATTTATAAATCCATCGGATGTTGAATTGAAAGAAGAGTCTGTTATTTGTATAAACAGAGTATCTAAAGCCACAAAAGGTGGAAGAAGGATGAGATTTAATAGTCTTGTTGTTGTTGGAGATGGAAATGGTCATTTTGGAATAGGTTTTGGCAAGGCTAATGATGTTGCTATGGCTGTTTCGAAAGCTAAAGAAAAAGCAAAAAAGAGGATAATCAAAGTAGCATTGGTTAATGGTACTATACCTCATAGGGTCGATATAAAGCATGGGTCTGTTCGCTTGATGTTGAAACCAGCAGGTCCTGGTACGGGTATAATTGCAGGAGGGCCCATTAGAGAGGTTCTGCAGCAATTAGGCGTAAAAAACATTTTGTCTAAAAATACAGGTTCAACAAATGCTATTAATGTTGTTAGGGCTGTAGAAAAAGCATTAGGTGATATGAAAGACCCTCTTATGATGGCAAAGCAGAGAGGTATTACAGTTAAGCAGTTGTTTGGTTAAGTATTATGAAAAAAATAAAAATAACTCAAATTAAAAGCTCTATAGGCTATCGAAGACAAACTAAAGATACTCTAAGAGCTCTTGGTCTTAAAAAAATAAACCATTTTGTGTTAAAAGAAACAAATAGCTCAATATTAGGTATGGTTAATGCGGTGTCTCATTTGGTTAAAGTTGAGGATTTAAAATGAAATTAGATAGTTTAACTCCATCTCAAGGTTCAGTTAGAGGAAGAAAAAGAATAGGTAGAGGTAACGCTACGGGTCAAGGAAGAACTGCAGGGAAAGGTCATAAAGGTTATAAGTCTAGATCTGGGGCCAAAAGAAAATTATATTTTGAAGGTGGTCAGACTCCATTAGCTAGGCGATTGCCAAAAAGAGGTATGGGAACAGGAAAATTTAATCATATGCAAACAAAAAAAAGTATGCAGATTTTAAGTTTAGCAGATTTGAATAATTTTGATGAAAAAAATATTACTCCAGAATTTTTAGCAGAGAAAGGAGTTATTAATCAAAATTTCCCATATAAAATTTTAGGCAATGGAAATGTTGAAGGTCTTAACAATGTATATGCAAATTTTTTCAGTAAAAAAGCTATTGAAAAAATAGAAAGTGCAGGAGGAAAAGTTAACTTTATATGATTACGAAGATAACTAATATTTTTAAAGTTAAAGATTTAAGGAAAAAGATTTTCTTTACGTTGTCTTTACTTATTGTTTATAGGCTCGGAGGACAAGTTATTATTCCTGGTTTTGCAGGGGTAGATGCAATTAGGGATACTATTGGAAGCACTATAAATGAAGGTATTTTGGGTTTGTATGACCAATTTGTAGGAGGGTTCCTATCTCAAGCATCAATATTTACTTTAGGTATAATGCCCTATATTTCGTCGTCTATTATTATTCAATTAATGACTGCTGTTGTACCATATTTTCAAAGATTGAAGAAAGAAGGGGCGGATGGTAATAAAAAAATAATACAATTCACAAGATATGGAACAGTTATTATTGCAGCATTCCAAGCTTTTGGATTGGCTGCATATTTTTGGAGCATTGGAGGAGGTAATGATTCCGTTATATTGATTCAAAATTCAGTATTGTTTTATTCTGTTATGATTATAACTTTGGTCACTGGAACAGTATTTGTTATGTGGTTAGGGGAGCAAATCACTGATTATGGGATAGGTAATGGAATATCTTTGATAATTACTGTAGGTATTTTAGCTGCTGCGCCATCTACTTTTGGAAATTTGTTTAAATCTATGTATGTTGATCCTTCAGGTTATATGTTGTATGGAATTATCCTAATTGTTTTGTTAGTTATTATTACTATGTTTGTAGTCTTAATAACTTCTGCACAAAGAAAAATTCCTGTACAATTTGCAAAAAGAGTAGTTGGTAGAAAAGTTTATGGAGGTCAAGCATCTCACATTCCTCTTAAAATACTAACTGCAGGGGTTATGCCTATTATCTTTGCCCAAGCTCTTATGTTCTTGCCTGGTCTTATCGCTCAGTTGAGTGGTTGGGAATTTTTAAATAGAGTATTTGCGCCAACCCATCCTTTTTATACTATTTGTTTTGCTTTATTAATAATAGCTTTTACATATTTTTATACTGCTATTGCTTTTAATCCTGTTGACGTTGCAGATAATATGCAGAAGCAGGGAGGTTTTATTCCTGGAGTTAGACCTGGAAAATCTACTTCAGAGTTCTTGGATAATATTTTAACAAGAGTAACTCTTCCCGCATCTATTGCGTTAGCTTTTATAGCTATTATCCCTACTTTGGTAAATAGGTTGGGTAGCGTAGACCTTCAACTCTCATTATTTTTTGGTGGTACAAGCATTATTATTGCAGTTGGAGTAGCTTTAGATACAATGCAGCAAATTGAAGCGCAGTTAGTTAGTAGGCATTATGATGGATTCTTAAAAACAGGTAAAATAAAGGGTAGATCTAAGAGTAGGTATTAATGATTAAAATAAAAAATAAAAATGAAATTGATTTAATGTCAAAAGCATGTGGAATTGTTAGAGATACTCTTTTTTTATTAGAAGAACATATTGCACCAGGCGTTAAAACTGAGAGTTTAGATTTAATAGCAGAAGATTATATATTGAGCCAAGGAGCAAAGTTGGGCTTCAAAGGTATGTATGGATATCCTGCAACTATTTGTATTTCTGTAGAAGATGAGGTTGTTCATGGGTTACCAAGTGAAAAAAAATTACATGAAGGTCAAATAGTCTCAATTGATGTAGGCTCTATTTATAAAGGTTTTTATGGCGATCATGCAAAATCTTTTCCAGTTGGAGAAGTAAGTAAAGAAAAGAAAAAACTTTTGAAAGTTACAAAGGAATGTTTGAAAAAAGGTATTAGTAATGCTGTTTCTGGGAATACTATTGGAGATATAAGTTCTAGCGTGCAAAGTTGGGCTGAGTCTAATGGTTATGGTGTTGTTAGGGAACTTGTAGGTCATGGTATTGGGGTAAATTTACATGAAGAGCCTCAGATTCCTAATTATGGAAATTCGGGTTCAGGTCCTATTATTCAGCCAGGTATGTGTTTTGCTATTGAGCCAATGGTTAATATGGGTACTGAAGATGTTTATACTAAGTCAGATGGATGGACTATTTGTACTAAAGATGGGATGCCTTCTGCGCATTTTGAACATACGATTGCTGTAACAGAAAAAGGCCCAGTAATTTTAACTCAATAGATAATGGCTAAAGAACCAAATATAGAAATTGATGGAAGTATAATTACAGCGTTGCCTAATGCAATGTTTCGAGTTAGATTAGATAATGGTCATGAAGTTTTAGCTCATGTTTCAGGTAAAATGAGAATGCATTATATAAAGTTATTGCCTGACGATAAGGTTAAATTGGAGCTGTCTCCTTATGATTTAAGTAAAGGAAGGATAATTTTTAGGTATTAGTTTATGAAAGTAAGAGCATCAATAAAAAAGATTTGTAATAAGTGTAAGATTATAAAAAGAAAAGGTGTTTTGCGTGTTATTTGTGAAAATACTAGGCATAATCAAAGACAAGGTTAAAAGGAGGAGTAATTTTGGCAAGAATATCAGGGATTGATTTACCAAGAAATAAAAAGATAAATATTGCCTTACAGTACATTTTTGGTATTGGAAAAACAAATTCTAAAAAAATATTGGATAGTGCAGGAATTGACTATGATGTAAGAGTCAATGAGCTACAAGAGTCTCAAATTATTGCAATTCGAGATGAAATTGCAAATAATTTTACAGTTGAAGGTGAATTAAGGGCTCATAATGGAAGAAATATTAAACGTTTAGTGGATATTTCATGCTATAGAGGCTCAAGGCATAAAAAAGGATTGCCAACTAGAGGTCAAAACACCAAAAATAACTGTAGAACAAGAAAAGGTAAAAAGAGAACTATAGCCGGAAAGAAAAAAGCTTTAGCTGGTTAATAATTTTATAGGAGAATAAGTTTTGGCTAAAATTAAAAAAAAGAAAACAAGAGTAGAGCCAGAAGGTGTTGCTCATATTAAAGCAACTTTCAACAATACTTTGATTACTTTATCCGATAAAAAAGGCAATGCAATAGCTAGTTCAAGTGCAGGAGCTTTGGGGTTTAAGGGATCTAGAAAAAATACTCCTTATGCTGCTACTCAGGCAGCAGATAAGGCTGCCCAAACAGCAAAGGCTATGGGGTTAAGTAGTGTAGAAGTAAAGATAAAAGGTCCAGGTGGAGGCAGGGAGGCTTCAGTTAGAGCACTTCAAGCTGCAGGATTAAAAATTACTAAAATTATGGATGTCACACCAATTCCACATAATGGATGTAGGCCTCCAAAGAAAAGAAGAGTTTAAACGGAGAATTTATGTATGGCAAGATTTAGAGGGTCAAGATCAAAAATTTGTAGAAGACTAGAGTTTGCAGCTTTTGAATCTCCAAAATTTGGAAATCCTAGGAAGAATTATTCTCCAGGGCAGCATGGTCTTTCAAGAAGAAGAAAGTTGTCCAATTATGGGGTTCAGCTTAGAGAGAAACAAAGAATGAAATATTTATATGAAGTTCTGGAAAAGCAGTTTAGAAATTATTATAAAAAGGCCCAAATAAAATCAGGTCCAACAGGAGAAAACTTAGTAATTTTATTAGAATCTAGGTTAGATAATACTATTTACAGGTTAGGTTTTGCACCTACAAGAAGAAGTGCAAGGCAGCTGGTTGTTCACAAGCATTTTTTAATAAATAATAAAGTTGTTAATATCCCTTCTTTTCAATTAAAGGCAGGAGATATTATAAGTGTAAGAGATAAAAGTAAAAAAATGGATATATTTCAAGATTCAATGAGAAGAGTAAAAGGAGATAATCCTACTGACTGGTTATCTATAAATAAAGCAAAGTTAATGGGTACTTTCGTGAGTCTTCCTGAAAGATCGCAGATTGAAGAACCTTTTGATGAGCAATTAGTTGTAGAATTGTATTCTAAGTAATTAATGGAGAAAGAAATGAGTAAAGAAAAATATTTTAATGATATTTCAGTAGATATATCAGATGATAATGATACATATGCAAAGGTAGTTGCAGAACCATTTGAGAGAGGTTATGCTACAACTCTTGGCAATTCATTAAGAAGAATTTTATTGACTTCAATACCAGGTGCTGCAGTTACCTCTGTTAAAATTGATGGTGTACACCATGAGTTTTCTAGTATTAAAGGTGTTGTAGAGGATGTTTCTCAAATTATTCAAAATTTAAAGAAAGTTAGGTTTGCTCTAAATGATTTTGGTCCTGAAATGATTTCTTTTGAGCTTAAAGGTCCTTGTAAATTTAAAGCAAAGGAAATAAATAGCCATACAACTCAATTTCAGGTTCTAAATGAAGATTTACTAATAGCGAATTTGACAGATAAAATCACTCTTAAGTTTGATTTAAGAATTGCAAGAGGAAAAGGTTATGTTCATTCTGAGAAAAACAGAAAAGCTGATGATGTTATTGGGGTTATTCCTGTAGATTCTTTGTTTAATCCTATTACAAATGTATCTTGGAAAGTGGAGCCCATAGCAACTTCTACAGAAGAACATGAAAGGCTTATTATGGAGGTGCATTCTGATGGTTCAACTTCTCCAAAAGATGCTATAAATCACTCTGCAAATATTGCTAGGCAACATCTAGCTTTTTTTATGTTTAATGAATCTTCAAGTATAAAGGCTGTTAATGAAGAAGAGATTAATGAAGCATTAGAAATCAAGAGTCTTCTGTTGAAAAGTATTGATGAAATGGAGCTTTCTGTTAGAAGTCATAACTGCCTTCAAGCTGCAGGAATAGAGACTATTGCTGAATTAGTTGGTAAAGAAGAAAGTCAAATGTTAAGATATAAAAATTTTGGTAGAAAATCTCTTACTGAATTAGTTCAGAAATTAGGTGAATTAAATTTAAAATTTGGTATGGATATATCTCAATATTTGAGTGCAGAATAATTATGAGGCATTTAAAAAAAGGAAGAAAATTAAATAGAACAAATACTCATAGAGCATCTATGATTAGTAATTTGGCTTCATCATTGGTTTTTCATAAGAGGATTAGAACAACACTTCCTAAAGCTAAAACATTAAAGCCTTTTATTGAAAGATTAGTGACATATTCAAAATATAATGATAAAGTTCATGGGCGAAGATTGATAATTAGTAGAATAACTGGAAGTAATAGAAAGAAGGTTGCAGATTTATTAATTCATGATATTGCTCCACAGTATAATTCTAGAGATGGTGGATATACAAGAATAATTAAATTAGAAAATAGAAAAAATGACAACGCTGAAATGTGTTTTATAGAATTTGTTAAATTGATAACTGTTACTAATAAAACAGAAGATGAAAAGAGTAAAGAAACCAAAGAATAAAATGTGAATATTCTAGAAAAAGTTAAGGTTTTAATTAAAGAAGTGAAAATCAATTTTTTGAATGGTGTGATTTTCACTTTTTTATTTTCTATATCTATAGCAGATGATTTTGATACATGTATATGGATAAAAGCGGATTCAATGAAAAGTAAAAAATCTATTCAAGAAGCATTATTATTTGCATATGAAAATAATTTTCAAAAAGTGTTTGTACAGCGTCGTTACAGAGGCGATGCTTTTTATAATTCAGATATAGTGCCTAAAAGCAGTTTGATTGGTAAGGATTTTGATCCTCTTAGTTATGCAGTAGAGCTTTCAAATTCGTTAGGTTTAGAAATACATGCGTGGGTAAATGTGTATATATTATGGTCTAGTAATTATGAGCCTCAAAACAAAAATCATGTTTATTATAAAAAAAAGGATTGGATGGAGTACAATATTAATGGAAAATCAGACTTTGAGATTGATCTTGATGTCCCTCAATCTAGTAATTGGGAAGGGATATTCATATCTCCTCTTCATCCTGAAGTAAATTCATATTTGATTAATGTGTATTCAGAAATAGTTAATAAATACGATGTTTATGGTTTGCACTTAGACTATATACGGTTTCAGGATGATGTTTATGGATATAATAAAGTTGGTAGGAAGATTTTTGAGAATAAATACAAATTTGATCCTTTAGATATTGAAAGAGATATTATTTCTACAAAATATGGATGGAGTAAAACTGAAATTGATTCTATTAAGAAAATATGGGTTAATTATAAGTTAGAAAGTATAAATAGCTTATTAATTGAAATTAGAGATTATATTAATAGTTCTAATAAAAACATACAATTAAGTGCTGCAGTTAAAAGTAATCCTGTTTTAGCTAAAAAGAAGTGGTCTCAAGATTGGGCTTTATGGATAAATGAAGAGCTTTTAGATTTTGCAGTTGTAATGAATTATACTCCAGATATTATTAATTTTGGTAATTCTATTGAAATTATAAAGGAAGAAATAGATGATAATTATTCTAATAGAATAATTATGGGAATAGGTATATATAATCAGGATTCTAATAGCATAGCAAATCAAGTGTATTTGTCTTACCTTTATAAATTTGGTGGTGTAAGTTTCTTTTCATATGATAACAGAAAAGATGACTTTGGATGGTATGACAATATTATAAAAACTTTAGAAGGGATCAAGTAATTAAATGAAAATAAAGAAAAATATAAAATCTCCAATAGGTATAAAATTAAATTGTAAAGGTTGGCATCAAGAAGCAGCATATAGAATGATTCAAAACAATTTAGATTTAGAGGTTGCAGAAAATCCAGATGAGTTGATAGTTTATGGAGGTTTAGGTAAGGCAGCAAGGAATTGGGATTGTTATTATAAAATTTTAGAATCACTTAAAAGTCTTGAAAATGATGAGACACTATTAATTCAGTCAGGTAAACCTGTAGCTATATTTAAAACACATTCATACTCTCCTAGGGTTTTAATTTCTAATTCTATGCTTGTTCCTGATTGGGCTAATTGGGATTATTTTAGAGATTTAGATAGTAAAGGATTAATAATGTATGGGCAAATGACTGCAGGTAGCTGGATATATATTGGCTCTCAAGGTATTGTACAAGGTACTTATGAAACATTAGCTGAAATTGCTAGGAGACATTTTAATGGTACTTTAAAAGGAACAATTACATTAACTGCAGGCTTGGGTGGTATGGGTGGAGCTCAGCCTTTGGCTGTGACAATGAATGAAGGTGTGAATATTACCGTAGAGGTTGATCTTGATAGAATAAAAAAAAGAATTAATACCAAATATTTAGATGTTTATTTTGAAAATTTTGATAATGCAATAGAATGTGCTTTAGATGCAAAAAAAAATAAAAAAGCTTTATCAATTGGTCTTTTAGGCAATGCAGCTGATATATATCCTAAATTTTTAGATAAAAATATTTTGCCCGATATTGTCACCGATCAAACTTCAGCTCATGATGAGCTAATTGGGTATGTTCCATTTGGTTTTAGTCTTGAAGAAGCAATAGAATTACGAAAAAGAAATCCAGAAGAATATAAGAAAAAGAGTTTTAGTTCAATGGCTGTTCATGTTAAATCAATGCTAGATATGCAAAAAAAAGGATCAGTAGTTTTTGATTATGGAAATAATATTAGAGGTCAGGCAAAAAATAAAGGAGGTATTCAGGATGCGTTTAAAATCCCAGGTTTTGTTCCTGAATATATAAGACCGTTGTTTTGCAAAGGTAAAGGACCATTTAGATGGGTTGCATTATCTGGTGATCCTGAAGATATTTATAAAACTGATAAAAAGGTCTTAGAGCTTTTTCCAAAGGATAAAGCTTTAAAAAGATGGATAAAAATGGCTCAAGAAAAAATTAAATTTCAAGGGCTTCCTGCTAGGATATGTTGGTTGGGTTATAAAGAAAGGAATGTTTTTGCTGAAGCTATTAATGATATGGTTGCTTCAGGTGAGCTGAAAGCTCCTATTGTTATAGGAAGAGATCATTTAGATTGTGGTTCTGTTGCATCTCCTAATAGGGAAACAGAAAAAATGAAAGATGGGTCTGATGCTATTGCAGATTGGCCTATTTTAAATGCTTTACTAAGTACATCAAGCGGTTCTAGCTGGACTTCTGTACATCATGGAGGAGGTGTTGGTATGGGATTATCAATTCATTCAGGTTTAGTTATAGTTGCAGATGGAACAAAAGAGACTAGAAATCGATTGACGCGTGTTCTTACAAATGATCCTGGTATAGGAGTTGCGCGACATGTAGATGCAGGATATGATGATGCTAGAGTCGTTGCAGTTTCAAAAGACCTGAAGATTCCATTTATTAAATGAAAACTTTAGTAAAAAATATTCAAAAAATAATAACTTGGGATATAGAATACAAAGAAATTATATCAAATAGTTCTGCAAAGATCGGTTTAATAATAAAAGATGAAAAGATTTTTGATATTATTAATCATGATAATTATAAATCTAATGATTATGACAAAATTATTGATGCTAAAGGAGGGGTTGTTACTCCAGGTTTTATTGATTGTCATACCCATCCTATTTTTTCAGGTAATAGGTCTCATGAATTTAATCTAAGGGTTAAAGGTGAGACTTATCAAGAAATAGCAAATAAAGGTGGAGGTATTAAACATAGTATAAAAAAAATAAGACAATCATCTAAAAATCAAATTTTTGATGAATGTATACCTAGAATTGAAAGTTTTTTAAAAAAGGGTACAACAACGATTGAAGCTAAATCTGGGTATGGTTTAACTCTTGAAGATGAAATCAAGTCTTTGGAAGTTATTAAAATGTTAAACAAATTTTCAGATTTAGATATTATCCCGACATTTATGGGAGCACATGATTTTCCAGAAGAATATAAAAGTAATAAAGATAAATATGTTGATTTGATATGCGATAGAATGATTCCAGAAATTGCTGATAAAAAACTTGCTGTTTTTTGTGATGTTTTTTGCGAGAAAGGTTATTTTAATATTAAGCAATCAGAAAAGATATTAAAAACAGGCATTGAATATAAGTTAGTTCCGAGACTACATGCAGATGAGTTTGTAGATTCTGATGCAGCAAAGCTTGCTGCAGATATTGGAGCAGTATCTGCAGATCATTTAATGTTTTCATCAGATGATAATTTAAATAATATGGCTAGACAAGGAGTTGTTGCAGTTTTACTACCTGGAACAACTTTTTTTTTAGGTAAAGATAAATATGTAGATTCAAGAAAAATATTAAATTTTAAAGGTGAGATTGCGATAGCTTCTGATTTTAATCCTGGGAGTTGTACAATTCAGTCTATGCCCCTTATAATGTTTTTATCTAATATGTATTGTAAGTTACCCATAGATTTAAGTTTTAAGGCTTGCACTAGTAATGCCGCGAAAGTACTTAAAATTGATGATTCAGTTGGTGTTATAAAAAAAGGTTTTAAGGCTGATATTTTAATATGGTCAATAAATAATTTGCAAGATATACCATATTCATTTGATTCTAGTGATAATTGTATTCAAGTAATAATAAAAAATGGAAAAGAAATAAATCTATAATAGATAGAGTATTATTTTTTTAATTTATAAAGAGTGTAATTATTGATACTACAATTAACTAGATAAAATAATATTTACAAGAAGAATGATGTCAGATATATTCGTAGTAGAGTCTTGATTTATATCAGAGCAATTACAATCACCGCTATTTATTTCTAATATACATGTATTAATTATATAGATAATATCTGTTACAGATAATTGCTGGTCTAAGGTACAATCACCTAAAATTTGTTCTATATAAATATTAGCCCCAATATCTCGAATTGATCCATCATAATCAAATAGATTAGGGTTTCCTGCATCAATGCAAGGAGAATTTAGATTATAATTAAAATTTAAACTACGAGGATCTACGAAACCTGGATTTTGCTCTATAAGCCCTATTGCTGGGTATGGATCCCATACCGTCCATATATCTCCTCAGCCTGGGCAGTTTTCCCAATAGGTTCTATGATTCTCAAATGAATTACAATAGTTAATTGAAACAGTTGGCTCTTCAGTTATTATAGCTAATCCATAACCACAAGGAGGATATTCAACTCCTCCTATATTTTGGCCACAATAAGAATTAAGGTATCCATTATTTATAAAGTTAGTATTTTCAATAGTAACTTCAGTGTAGTCTTTTATTTTAACACCTATATGATTATTATAAAAGTTACAATTAGAGATGTCTGCTTTTGAATGTCCTTGTATGTATAAACCATATTGCCCATTTATTATATTACAATATTGGACTTTGAGATTAAGTTCTTCTCCTAAAGAAGCGTATGTCCAAATTCCTAATTGATTGTTTAAATCAATTGTGGATCCTTGACAATCTATAAATACATTTAGCCCATCTTCATTTATACCGCTGATGCCTCCTAAGTATATTTGATTTGGTTCAAGGATTATATATTTTTGATATTCACCATTAGAAGGAGCATTATCAAATATTTCTTGTAATGTGTTTGATACTAAAAAACTAGATAGTATAGTTGCTAAATATATCATAGCCTAATATAGATATTAATTATTTATATTGAAAAAATAAAATATATTACAATTTGTAAAAATCAAATTTTTCTTCTGTAATAATTAAAAGGCTCATTGCAGTCATACCATACGTTAAATGTTTTAATTATTTCAGTATTCTTAAATTTTTCAGATACTTGTTTTTTTACATGCCCTGTAATATACTTGAAACCTCTTTTTTTTGCCCAATTAATATAAATTTTCTTTAGGGTTTTAGAATATCCCGTTTTTTTTCTAAATTTTTTCTGAATGACAAAAGCATAAGTGTATAGTGTGTTAAATTTGTTTAGATTAATATCAAAATGCGCCCAAGATTCATTGTTGAACTTTTCCAAGGGAACACCTATTATGTAACCTATGATAGTTTTATTATATCTAGCAATAAATGGTAAAGTTTTTTCATTAAAGTACTTATTGATGTTATTATTGTTTAGAATTGCGTCTTCTCCAAAAACTTCAACAAGATCTTTAGATGTTTTAACTAAATCTTTAAGATCTGATGAGCTTATTTTTTTAATTAATTCAACTTGAAAATTGTTTGATTTTGCAATTATTGATACATTCTTATAGCTGTAAATTTTTGATATAGGTTTTTGATAATCCATGTATAGATAAATTGTTTTAGATATTAAATTAAATATTTTTATGCTAAATTCAGAAAAAATAATCAGATAATTTTATAAATGAACGAACCATTTTTTAATAAGTTGAGAAATCAGTGTGATGCAAAGCAAAGTAGATTGTGTATAGGCTTAGATATTGATTTTGATTTATTTCCTGAACGGATAGATCAAACAGTTTTTGGTGCATTTGATTTCTTAAAAGAAATAATAGATTCTACTCATAAAGTTTGTGTAGCATATAAATTAAATATGGCGTTTTTTGAGCAATTTGGGTACAAGGGTTATCAGCTAATGGAAAAAACAGTTGAATATATTGATAATCGTGCCATTACAATATGTGATGGTAAAAGAGGTGATATTGGGAACTCATCTAATAAATATGCTAAATCTATATTTTCACATATAGGTTTTGATTCAGCTACAATTTCACCATATATGGGTAAAGACTCTATTATACCTTTTTTAGAAGATTCTAGGTTTGGGGTTTTTGTACTATGTTTAACTTCAAATCCTAGCTCTATAGATATTCAAAGAATTAAAGCTGATTCGAAACCTATATATCTTCATATAATTGATATTATTAATAAACTAAATAATAAAAATATAGGTATTGTGGTTGGTGCAACTCAAAATAGTGAAATGAGTATTATAAGAGAAAAGTCACCTTCTACATCATGGCTAATCCCAGGTATAGGAAAGCAAGGAGGTAGTTTAGAAGAATCTGTTAATTTTGGAAATTCAAATGGAGCGTATGGTTTGATTAGCGTATCAAGAGACATTTTATTTTATAATAACTCTGAACAAAAAGATATTTTTAATAGAACGATTTTTTATCATAATCAAATAGGGAAGATTCTATATGAAAAATAATGTTTTTGAAATATTAGTGAAAAGTGGAGCTTTTTTAGAAGGACATTTTTTGCTAACTTCTGGTAGGCATAGTAATCAGTATATAGAAAAATTCAGATTAATGGAATCTCCAGAGCATTTAAACAAAATTTGTAAAATGATGGCTTTTGAATTTGAAAAATATAAAGTTGATATTGTGATGGGGGCAGCTATAGGAGGAATATTGTTGTCTTCTGGAGTTGCTAAATATTTTAATAAAAAAAGTATTTTTACAGAAAGAGTATCAGGAAAAATGAAGCTTAGGCGAGGTTTTGAGATTAAGAAGCATGAAAATGTACTGATTGTTGAAGATATTGTTACAACGGGAGGTTCTATTTTTGAATTAGTCGATGTTGTTGAAGAGTATAGCGGTAATATAATAGGAATTTCTAGTATTGTGCATAGAAGTTCTGATAAAATAGACTTTGGTTACAGATATAAACCTTTGTTAACTCATCATGTAGATTCTTGGACTGAAGATGATATCCCTGATTGGTTGAAAAAGATACCAATTTCGGTTCATGGTAGGTCAGGTAAATGAATTTTATTGTTTTATCTATTATTGCTTTTATATTTTCAAATGCCCAAGATAGTCTTAAAAATTATATACTTCCAGATCTTAGTAAGCCTATAAAAGGTATAAATATGATTCCTAGTAATCCTGATAAAGGACGTATTTCTGAGTTTGTTTTGAGTCAAAGTCAAATAAACTTAATTAAGAAAAATGCAAAAAATTACAATCCTTCTCCTCTAAGTTATGATGAAACTGTTGTTATTGAAACGAATAAGGGTACTATTAAAATAAAATTATTTAATGATATCTCTCCAAAACATTGCTATAATTTTAAAAAATTATGTAATAGTGGATTTTATGATAGAACTAGCTTTCATAGAGTTATTAAAGATTACATAATTCAAGGTGGCGACCTTCTTTCAAGGGATAGTGATAGAAGTAATGATGGTAAAGGTGGACCTGGATGGACAATAGATGAAGAGTTTAATAATATATCTCATAAAAGAGGAATAGTTTCTATGGCTAGGTCAAATGATTTTGATTCTGCAGGAGCTCAATTTTTTATTTGTGTTAAGGATAGTCCTTGGTTAGATGGTAAATACACTGTTTTTGGAGAGGTTATAGAAGGTTTAGAAATTGTTGATAAAATATCTCTCAGTCCTACTGATAGAAGCATGACTTTAAATATAGTACATAATAAAATTCCTGAACAAGAATCTGTTGATAAATGGATTGAGGTTATGGATTATGTATCTAGAAAAAAAGTATTTTTGAAAATCCCTAGAGGAGAAACAAAATCATCTTATTATGATAAAGTTAAAAAAGATTTAAATAGTTATAACCCTTACAGGCGAACAGAAATTATTAAAGCACGAGTTTATAATGATGAAAATTTTAAGTAAAACAATTTTTTTTATATTATTTTTTTCAATGTCTTTTTCATTTAATCAGAATCCTGTTGATTATAACATTACTTTTGAAAAGGACACATTAGTAGCAGGAAGTTTCATAGATATCAATATTGATATTGATGTTGAAAAAGGTTTTTATGTCTACTCAGCCGATTCTTTAAGTTTGTTTCCTACACGATTAGAATGGACTGATAGTTCTTATTTCAGTGTTTTTTATCCTGTTATTCAACCGAAACCAAAAACAAAAACAGATTTATCTACAAATACAGATATTTTTTATCATGAAGGATATACGCAATTAGAGCAAAGAGCAAAGTTGAATCAAAACATTAAATTAGGCGAACATAATTTATCAGGAGAATTTATTTATCAAGTATGCAATGATAAAATGTGTATTCCTAAATGGGAAAATTTTAATAAAAAAGTTTATATTCAATCAAACCTAGATTCTTCTATTGTAGAATTTAATAATTTAACAACTAATGAGCCAAATAAGCATAATAGGGATCAATCAATTATAAGTAAATTTATGTTAGCTTTTTTTGCGGGTCTGATTGCTATTTTAACTCCATGTGTTTTTCCCATGATTCCAATGACTGTTGCTTTTTTTGCAAAGAGTTCAAATGATAATTATAGAGATTCAATCAAGGCTGGTATAATTTATGGATTATCGATAATAATTATTTTTACAGTAATAGGTGTTTTATTTTCAGCTGTTTTTGGAGTTGCAGATTTAGCGAATGAGCTTGCAACAAGTGCTACTGCTAATATTATTTTTGCTTTTATATTTTTAGTGTTTGCTATTTCTTTTTTTGGTTACTTTGAAATAACTATTCCTAATAAGTTATTAAATAGAATAAATAAAAAGGCAGATGCTGGAGGTTTATTAGGCATTTTTTTTATGGCTTTAACTTTAGTTTTAGTTTCTTTTTCCTGTACAGCTCCAATAGTAGGAACTGTTATGATAGATGCTGTGTCTGGTAATATAGTTCAACCAATTATTGTTATGTTAGGTTTTTCAATAGCCTTTGCGATACCTTTTTCATTATTTGCAATATTTCCAGGTTGGTTAGAGAGGTTACCTAAGTCTGGAGGTTGGTTAAATTCAGTTAAAATTGTTTTAGGTTTCTTGGAATTAGCTTTATGTATAAAGTTTTTGAGTATGCCAGATCAAGCTTATCATTGGGGATTGTTAGATAGACATGTTTTTTTGATTATATGGATTTCTATTTTTGGTGCTATGGGGTTTTATTTGTTGGGTTTTATTAAATTTAAAAATGATTCCAAGGTTATGTCATTTGGTTATTTGAGGATTACATTTATAATTATAACATTTACTTTTTGCGGATATATGTTCTCAGGATTGATAGGGGGAAATGTTTCTGCTTTATCTGGAATAATTCCTCCTCCAAAATACACATATACTAGTGGAAATTGTAAGGATATTAAGCCTAAGTATTCAAATAAATTACATATTCCTCACAATATTGATGGATATTTTAGCTATGAGCAAGCTTTGGATTGTGCAGAACAATTAGATAAACCAATTTTTATTGACTTTACGGGGCATGCATGCTTTAACTGTAGAAGAATGGAAGAGAATGTTTGGATTGATGAAAAAGTTAAAACCATGTTAAATGATTTGTATATTGTTGTAGCTTTATACGTTGATGATAGAACACTTTTAAATCAAGAAGAAATATACGTTTCTTCATTTGATGGTAGATTGAAAAAAACATTAGGTAAAAAAAATTATGATTTACAAATAACTGAATTCGGAAGTAATGCTCAGCCTTTTTACGTATTGTTAGATTATGCTGATAAGGAAACTTTAGTAGAACCAAAAGCGTATGATACTAATATTGATAACTTTATAGAGTTTTTGGAGTTAGGTATTAATGAGTTTAATAAAAAAAGGAATTTAAATTGAAAACAACATTATTGAATACTGTGTTAATTCTTTTAGGCTTTTGTTTTGCAAATAATCAAATCCCAAAAGATAAAGTAGATTCTAGCTTTTCAGAGGATAGTTTGAACTTTGCTATTAAAGATTTATTGCAAGATGTTAATAAAGTTCCTGATTTTACATTGTCATCATACGATGGTAATTCCTATAGTATTAGAGATCTAGAAGGAAAAGTAATTCTTTTGAACTTTTGGGCAACATGGTGTGCCCCTTGTAGAATGGAGATTCCAGAATTAAATGAGATACAAAAAAAGTATTCAAAAGAAGGTTTTTTAGTTCTAGGCATAAGTATAACAGATACAAAGAAGGCATTGGAAGATTTTTCTGATTCATATGAGGTTAATTACCCATTATTATATGCTGAACCTGATAAAATTGAAAAGATTTTATTAGATTATGGAGGAATATACTCTGTGCCTACGTCAATACTAATAAATAAAAGAGGTGAGTCAATATTTAATTATCCTGGAGCAATTTTGAAGTCTTATGATTTTTATGATGGAGTGTATTCAACTTTAAATAAAAAAATATCAGAAGCTCTAAAAGAATAAATCATTCTATGATAATAAAAAAAATAATTTTTTTCATATTACTTCTCTTTATTCAATGTTCATCTAATTCTACAGAATTGAGTTTAGAGGAGTGGAAAGAAAAAAAACAAGATGGCTTTTGGTATGGTATTGGTATGGTTACAAAACCTTTTTATGGAGAAAGTATTCATGAAGCTGCTAGAAACCAAGCAATTGCAGATATTGCGAGTCAAATTAAAATAAATATAAACCAAGAATTTAAAAGAGTCATAGAAGAATTTAATCATAGTATTAGTGATTATTCATTACAAGTTATAGAATCTAGAATAAATACTACAATAGAGGATTTTGAAATTATTGACTTTAAAGATAGTGAGAATTCTTATATGTTGATGGGTAGATTATCAAAAGCTAAATATTATGAAAATATTGATAGAAAGAGAAGTAATGCAAAGGACGCAGCTCTTAATTATATAAATTCGGTCAAAAAACCTGGTAAGTCAGCCTTTGAAAAACTTCTAAAAGCAGAGAGTATTATTTTTCCATACTTAGATAATCCTCTTTTGGTTAATCGCAATGGTAATTCAGAGAATTTATTTAATTTAATAAATTCTTTAAGAAGCTCATTGATTGAAAGAGTTAATATAGTTACAGATTCCCATGAAATTGTAGTTAAGAATTTAGTAGACAAAAATATACCAATTAAAGTGACCTTGATTGATAGTGAAACTAATGAGAAAATTCCAAATTTTCCTATAGTTACATCTTTAAATAGAAATTCTAGTGATTGTTTTACAAATAAATTAGGAGAATGTGATTTTTTTATTAAAAAAAGTTTTTTTAATAAAGATAGGGTTCAATTTTACAATATAAGTATTAATAAAAATTTCTTAGGTATTGATAGTGAATATTTTAATGTCTTAGAAGATCAAGTGATTTTAAAGTTAGAGCCAACGAATATATTTCTTGATATATCTGAAAATAATCTAGGACAAACAATCAAACACTCTTATATGACACCAACTTTTAAAAAATATTTTTCTAGCAATTTTAATTCAAACTTTGTTGATAATAAAAAAAAATCAGATATAATTATTAAAGCTATTGTTAATACTATTTCTGAAAGTGAACAGAAAAATGAGTTTGGTTTGTATAAGGTGTTTGCTAATGCAACAATTATAATAATGTTAAGAGAAAAAGATGAGCCTATTTTAGAAATTTTAATTGATGATGTGTCTGGCGCAGATTTTAATTCAAATGTTCAAGCAGGATATAAAGCGCTTGATAAATTAAGTAAAAAAATATTTAATGAAACATTACCAGAATTAGTTAGTATATTAAACTAAACCTAATTTATTAAGGAGGTAAGTATGTTTTTTAATATTATTGGTAAGAACTTATGTTTATTTATGTTATTGTTTTTTATTTTTGAGTGTGCAAAAAATAAAACTGATTTAAATCCAGCAGCTTCTAAGAGTATTATAAAAGGAGCACCAGATTGGTATCTAAATACACCAACAAAGGAAGGTTTTAAATTGGTCTCTTCAAGTGCAACAAGTCAAGATATGCAAGTTGCAATTAATAAGGCTAGCTTAGATGCTGCAAATACACTTGCAAGTATGGTAAGGTCTGAGATGAATGCGTTAGTTAAAAGAGTCAGAGAAGAGACAGGACAAGAAGATGATTCAGATTTGTTAGACAGGTTTTCTCAAGTTCAAGAACAAGTTGTTGCTACAACTCTTGAAGACTGGAAAGTATCTATAAAGGATATATATAGAGAAAAGAATAGTAAGGGAAATAATATTTTTAGGGCATATGTTTTAATAGAATGGGATGAAGGTGCAGCTCAGAAACGCCTTCTTGATAGAATTAAATCAGAAAAAGAGATTTATGAGGCAATTAGAGCTTCTGAATTATATGAAGAAATGGAAGATAAAGTAGAAAAATATAGAGAAAGATATAATTATTAAATTATTCGTAAAACTTTATCAAATAATTTTTCATCTTTATATTTATATCATCTATAACTTGATTTAGCATTTCATCAGAACTGAAATGTGCTCTTGATTTTCTTGTATCTAAAAGACTATTGATTGCGATGGTTGCTATTAAGTTTTCAAACAATGTGTTTCCTTTATCATTATGAAAGCCTCGTTCCTCCCATTCTTCTATATTTACTAATTCTGATTGAAATGTTTTAGAATTTATTATTTCAGATGTTTCAACATCAAGAATCTCTAAGTATACCTCCAATGAAACAAATGCTTCGAGACGGTTATTTTTTTGTGTGTACTTTGTTGAGTTATTTTCGTTGTTTTTTATGCGAGTTCTAGCAGTGGTTTTTTTAGGTTCATTTATTATAACAGTATTAATTTCCCCTTTTATTATATGATCTATATCTTTTAGTTTTCCTAATTCAGTTGTAGGGCTATCGATAAGTCCAGAGTTAGATAATTTCAGTTGTTGCATTATAATATCTACATCTTTTCTATTTATAATATCTACAGATTCAATAAATGAATTATTATTAGATAAAGATGAAACTAATTTATTTGATATTGATTTTCCTATATTATCATATTTTTTTCTACTATTATTTTTAAAATCTAAAATAGTAATGTTGAAAGTTGAATTTTTTTTACATTCTTTGAGGTATTTTTCAACCTCTTTATAGTTTTTTATGTAATTTTCACATGAAACAAATTCTTTATATGCAGACTTATAATTTTCTTTATTAGTGTAAGACATAAATTCTAGGCCTTTTTTATAATGAAAATTAGCAGCTTTTTGTAATTCTTGGTCATATTCTAGATATATGTTTTTATTTATATGTAGTAAATAACTTTTAGATATAGATGCTTTTTCAAGTTTTTTGATTAAATTAAAAAAATTGTTGTAGTTTTCTATAATCTCAATGAAATTTTCAGTTATAAGTTTACTAGCTTTGATTTTTTCATAGTGATAATTGAAAGCTTTTGGAACAACTTGTTCAAATCTATTTATAGATTTTTCATAATTTAGATTTAGATTTATAGACTTTATGTAATATTCGATAGCTTTATTAAAATCATTATTTGCATAATACCTTTCAGCCTGTTTGTAATATCTTCCGTAAGTTGTAAAAAACATACATCCTGATAAAAGAATAAATAATGTAAAAAATAGTGTTTTAGTAATTTTTTTCATGCTAATATCTACTTTTCTTTCAGCAATAATTTAATTAAATAATTCATTTTACTAATATACAAAGGAATATGAAAAATCAAATCAATAATAAGTTTACGGTTTATGGCTTAAATAGTTCCATTGCAGTTTTAAATTCAAATAATTGTTTAGTAGAATATATATATATAGCTAAAGATACTTTGGCATTTAAGGATGAGAGGTTAAAAAAAATCATTAATAAAAATGAATATACAAATAAAGTTAATCTAACTGATTTGAATAAAATTAAAACTCATAAAAATACAAATAGAACGCAGGGAGTTCTTGTTTGTTTTAGATTTAATGGAATTAAAGAATCTGTATATGATTTTCTTCCAAATCAAAATACTAGTAAGGATAATTGTATATTGATATTAGATCAATTAGAGGATCCACAAAATTTGGGACAAATTGTTAGAACATGTGAATGTGCAGGAGTAGATAAGATATTATTAACGCGAAACAAATCTGTGAAACTATCTGATACTTGTTTACAGGTAAGTCAAGGTGCTTTTGTTAATATTGCTTTTTATATATGTACAAATTTGAGAGATAGCTTGTCTATTCTTAAGAAAAATAATTTTTGGATAGTTGCCTTAGAAAATAAACTAGAAGGCGCTCAAAGCTGGGATACTGTTAATTTAAAAGGTAATATAGGTATTATTATAGGTAGTGAAGGTAGAGGTATAAGGAAATTAACTCTTAAAAATTCTGATTATATAGCAACAATTCCTATGCAGGGAGAAATAAATTCTCTTAATGCTTCAGCGGCTAGTTCTGCTATATTGTTTGAAAGATTAAGGCAGATATTAAATTAGTTATATTTGTTAGTTTTATTAGTATTGCTGAAATAATTAAAAATGGTCCAAAAGGCATTCTTTTTTTTAAATCATAACCTTTAAAAAAGTGAAGTAATAACCAAATTAAAAGACCTAATATAGATGATATAAAAATACATAAAAGTATTCCAAGCGCTCCTGTCCATATAGCAAGTGGTATAATTAATAAAAAATCTCCGAATCCTAATGGTTGTTCATATCTTTTTTTTATAGTTAGATATAGCTTAGTTAAAAGGTATGTGCTACATAGAAAAGATAATGAATAGAGTATAGAAAAAAAAGCTTCTGAATTTCCATTATATAGATAGATGTATATTGAGTGAGTAAAAGAATAGATTATTAGGGGAACAATCAAATTGGATGGAAAATAAAGGTGTTTATAGTCAATTATTGCTAAAGGAATTAAAAAACTTACCATTACAATTGAAAATAAAGTATTTGCAATGCTTTCAGCTGTTATTTTTTCTAATCCATTCAATGCTAATAAAAGCCATAGTAATCCAGTTAATAATTCAATTAGAGGATATCTGAAAGATATTTTTTGATTACAATTATAACACATTCCTTTTTGAATTATAAAAGAAACTAAGGGAATATTTCTGAAAATAGGTATTTTTGATTTACAAGTTGTACAAAATGATCTAGGCTTTATAATAGATATATTTTTAGGTATTCTGTAGATTAAAACATTTATAAAACTACCATAGCATAATCCGGTAATCGTTAAAATAATTAAAAATATCATTTCTAAAGTCAGATTTAAAATTAATTATTAAACATTGCTGTCCCAAAATTAAATATAGGTAAGTATGTAACTATAACTATTACTCCAATTACAATACCAACAGCTACAATTAAAACAGGTTCTATCAAAGAGGTTAATCTATCGACAATAGCATTAACTTGCTTAGTATAAAAATCTGAAGCTTTCAATGCCAGGTTATCAATTTCTCCTGTTTCTTCTCCAGTTTTCAGTAATTGTATCATAATAGGCGGGAATTCTTCAGTATTTTTTAATGCTTGAGATATATTTATGCCATTCTCTATTTGTTTTGAAGCATTAGTTACTGCAATTTCATAAACGCGGTTATCAACTACTTTACTTATTAATTTCAAAGAATCAAGAACAGAAACTCCAGCACCTATAAGAATACCAAAAGTTTTATTAAATTTACTTAAAACTCCCTGTTCAATTATTTTTCCAAAAATAGGAGTTTTTAATAATACTTTATCTTTAATTAAGCTGCCTCTATTAGTAAGTGTAAGAATCCAGATAATAAGACAAAATAAAAGAGCACTGATAATCAGAATGAAAAGGTTCGCACGTATCCATACACTTATACCTATCATCGCGGTTGTATAGAATGGTAAATCAGCATTAATTTGTTCATAAACTTTAGAAAATTCAGGTATAATAAAAGTAAAAGTGACAAATAGCATTACACCTAGAAATGAAAATATAAATACAGGGTAGTACATTGCTGATTTAACTTTCCTTTGAGTATCTTCGACACTCTCTAAGTATCGTGATAGCTCATCAAGAGTTTCTGATAATTTACCACTAATTTCACCTGCTCTAACTAATGATATGTATAAGTTGTTAAATACTCCAGGATTTTTCTCTAATGCATCTGATAGTTGTAATCCTCTTTTTATATTTAATTCAATGTTTTTAAGTATGCTTTTAAATTTTTTATTTTTTTCTTCTTGAGCTAGAAAAAAAAGAGATTTTTCTATTGTTAAACCAGCTGCAAACATTGTAGATAATTGGCGAGTAAAGAAAACTAATGTTTTTAAAGGTATCCTAGTTTTATATTTTTCTAACTTTAGGGCTAAACGATCTAAAAAAGGGCCTAAAAAATCAAATGAAGTATCTCTAGCAGTTAGTTTTATTACAATTAGATTTTTATTATTTAGTTTTTCAGTAGCCCTATTGATGTTAGAAGCTTCAATAACTCCTTCTTTCCTTTTTCCATCTTCAGTTCTAGCAATAAAACTAAATTCAGCCATATATTAAATTTCCTCTACAGTAGCTCTTAAAACTTCATTGATATCAGTCACTCCGTTTATAATTTTTTCTAATCCTGCTTCACGTAGAGGAGTCATTCCATCTTTGATTGCTGCATCTCTAATTATGTTTTGATTTGCACTTTCAAATATAAGTTGTTTCATGTTTTTATTAACCTCTAATACTTCATGTATTGCGGTTCTTCCCTTATAGCCTGTATTATGGTTACTTGGACCAGGTATACCTTTATAAAATTTACTTGAATTAATTTTATCTTTAGGAAAGGAAAGTCGATTTAAATCTTCAGAATTAGGAGTATATAGCTCCTTTGAATCTTGATCAATAGTTCTTACTAATCGCTGAGCCATTACTAGATTTAGACAAGACCCTAATAAAAAAGGAGGAATACCTAAGTCTAGTAACCTTGCAATAGTAGATGGAGCATCATTGGCATGAACAGTGCTAAAAACTAAGTGACCAGTTAATGAAAACTTAACTGCAATATCAGCGGTTTCCTGATCACGTATTTCACCGATAAGTAAAACATCAGGATCTTGCCTTAAAATTGATCTCAGGGCACCTGAAAAATTTAGACCGATTTCAGCATGCATTTGAACTTGATTAATCCCTGGTATTTGATATTCTACAGGATCTTCAACGGTGGTAATATTAATACCTTCAGATAATATTTCTTTGAGAGCTGCATAGAGTGTTGTTGATTTACCGCTTCCTGTAGGACCAGAGATAATAACCATTCCGTAAGGTTGTTTAATCCATCGTTTAAATATATTTAATTTACTTGATGAAAAGCCTAAACTAGCTAAGTCTAAAGATAGTTTGCCACTTCCAAGAAGTCTAAGAACGACTTTTTCACCATAAACGGTTGGAAGGATGGAAACCCTAACATCAATTTCTCTTTCAGAGGTTTTAATTTTCATACGACCATCTTGAGGGAGTCTTTTTTCTGCAATATCTAATTTTGATAAGATTTTAATACGAGTTACCATGCCATTTAGTGAATTCATAGGAGGAGACATTATTTTAACGAGAACACCATCGATTCGGATGCGTACTCCAACCTCTTTTTTAGAAGGCTCTATATGAATATCAGAAGAGTCTTCTTTAATAGCTTCAGATAAAATTAAATTTACTAATTTTACAAATGGCGCATCTTCAGCTGAAACTTTTTCATCTCCTAAATCAAGTTGTTCTTGGTTATCTTCATTACTATCAGAAGCACCTGAATCAATGCTTGAAATCGCGCTTTGGACTTCACCTGATTTTTTAATTTTTTCATATACATTTTCAATAGCTTTTTTAAGGATTTCTTTAGAAGATATTAAAATATCGATATCTAGATTTGTAAGGCGTTTTATAGAGTCTATTGTTGAAATATCTTCTGGATCATGCATTGCAACAGAAATCGTATTTTCTGTTTTTGATAGAGCTAAAACTATTTTCTCTTTAGAAAAGTCCTCAGGTATTAAAGTTGCGACCTCAGCTGATGCCTGTAAAAGATCATTTTCTGAAATAAGTTTTGATCCTGTCTGTGAAGCGTATCCCTTTAATAGGTTTTCCTCTGTTAAATAACCATTTTCTATCAAGATTTCTCCAAGCTTTTTATCACTATTTTGCTGTTCTTGAATCGCTTCATTTAATGCATCAAGAGATATAAAGCCTTTTTCTATTAATATTTCACCTATTCTTTTCATTAGATTACCTTATAATTTATTGAGTAGTTACAGTATTATTAATTGTAATACTTACTTGCTGGCTAGTAGCACCATTTGGATTAAGTAAATTAGCTTGTATAGATGGACTTGTGCAATTCCATTGCTCAGGATTAACGGCAGTTCTCACGCACTCATCTCCAGTAAATGTTATTTTAAAATATTTTAGTCCATCAGCATCTGTTTGAACTGCAATTTGGCCATATGTAGGGAGCTCATTAACCCATTGTTGATATCCCCAAGTTTCTCCTTCAGCTTCACATTCAGCTTGATTAACTATTTGATTATCTGAGCATCCTCCTGCTTCAATAGTTGGACCTCCTTGAGAACCTGTAATTATAAGCTCAACTAACGCACCTTCAACTGGAACCTGATAGAAGTCAAGTAGTTGTGCTCTAAATTCAACTTCATATGTATTGTTTGTAGAAATAGGAAAAGCATCATTGAAATCATATTGGGTATCTGATAATGGTACAAGAGATAGACTGCAATCAACACAAACATTCTCATAACTTACTATATTTGTTTCGCTAGAAAATGTTATAGGCAAAGCTACACCCCAATAAACATTATCTCCATCAGGGTCATTACCAAAGCCAGATGCTGATAAGCTCTCGCAGCATGTTCCTGTTGTACATTCATCTCCTTCATCTATAAAATTATCAAAGTCATCATCGACTAAATTATTATTTGAGTTATCGCACGCATAATCTTCTGGATCACATATTTCAGGGTTTGTGCCAGTTGGTCTAGAACATAAACCATCAGTTTCACTCGTTAAAGGTAACCAGACGTTATCGACATTTTCACAGGCTTCTCTGCTAGTTAAATTAGCATCTATACATGTGTTACCAGTAGTAGTTGCTAAAATTTCAGGAAATTCAAATAATTGTGCAGAGTTATATTGAGTTGTAGTCCAAGCAATTCCTGGCCATGATTCGTCAGCCCCACCGTTCGGTTTAATATTTCCAGTTTTAGCTTCTGCAATAATAGCAGCAGAAGTAGGAGGGTTTAAAGTAAAGTAAGCAGCTGTACTATCTGTAACAGGGTTTGCCCATGCGTCCCAAAGCATAATAGATATAGGCATTTCTGTTAATCCGCCACCAATATTAATTGCTTCTCCAAAAGCATAGCCAATCACTGCGCTAGTAGGAGGTCCTGTTGTAATTGTTACAGGTGTTGCCTCAGCAATAATTTCTAGATTAGGGTCAAAATTAGGGTTTGTTGGGAAATCTGTAACAGTAACCCTAATGTGAACTGTACCTGGTTTTGTTCCAGAGTTAAGAGTAACGCTAGCTACACCATCAGAACTTACTTCGGTCTCATTTGTATCTCCTGGCAATCCATTTAAATGAACACCATCTAATAGCGGAGGAGTTATTTCAAATTTTACATAGTGAGGATCTGATACGCGATTTCCATTACCATCAGTTACATTTACAGTAAGTAAAGTAGCCTCTTGACCACCACCACCTTGGACAATTATTTCACTTGGTGATGGAGGAAGTATCTCAACGTAAGATGCTTCAGTTGATCTCATAAAAACTCCCAATGTATCTTTTAAACCTTTATATGTGCCTACTATTTGACCTAAGCCAGCAGAGTTTTCCATATTAAAAGTTGCACCTGCATACACAATAGAGGAACCTGCTATTTCAAATTCATCTGGAAGGTATGCTTGTACAGCAGATAAAGAACCTTGTTCAAAAAAAGCGGTTTGCGGTGATATAGATCCAACATCTAGCCAGTCATCATCATCATTTTTTTGGATAGCCTCAAAAGTTATAAAATCATCAACTTGAGCAGGGTTGCCTAGAGAGTCCGTGTAAAATGCATATATATCTGTATATTCAAGAGAAAAACCAGTTATTGTTTCAGGAAGCTCATTATATTTTGCTACTAATTTTAGCTGTTCTTTGCAATCAGGACAATTTGGGATACTGTTAATCTTTATAATGTCTTCCCAAAGAGTAACTGAAGCATTGTTAGGGTCTAAAATATAAGCTCTTAACTGATCAATTCCTTCCGTTATATTTTCGTAATTAATAGTTGCAAGGCCATTTAAACCTCCTTCATTATTTGAGGTAGGACCTACTGAAGATGAGGCCGTGCACTGTGATCCATCTACGCAAGCGTCTCCATCAGGATCGCAATTTGATCCATCGCTACATACATAAGTTTCTTCAGATGGGTTTGATTCAGAACCCTGGTCTCCGCAACAGGTATACTCTGATGGAGTATTTATAATACCAAAAGAATCACGAGACTTTGAAAGCTCAAATCTTACCAAAGCATTTGCTACACCAACACCTGCACTATTTTTTGCTATAACAGATAAATTGGTAGTTTCATATAAAGAGTGATTTATTGTATCTACATCTGGATAAAAATGAAACTCTGAAACATTTAGCTCTGGAGCTGAGCTTCCAGCAATAAAATAACTTAATTTTAATTCCTTAAATACATTGCTATTTTCTTCTAAAGATATCTTGAAATCTATATCTGTTGCTCCGGTAATAGAAAATTCATCAGAGTTTACAGTAAATACAGAGCTAGCTTCTCCATTCTCATTTGTCATTACAGATGAGCTAGATAGGTAGCCACCTGAAGTAGTTGAGCATTGAGAACCATCTGAGCAAGAATTTCCATTTAAAGTACAGTATGTTCCATCATTACATGTATAAGCTTTTTCAAATTTAATCATTACTGGGTCAGTAACTAAAGCACCTGCAGAATTGATTGTTTTTGCGGTTATTGTAGTCTCATAATTAAAAGTATTGTTATCCTGAATATTAACTATTTGACTTTTACTAATTTGAAGAGTCTGTATATCTGATATAAGAGCATATTGTTCAGTAAAAAATTCTGCCTCTAATGTTTTAAGGGCCTGATTACCATCAGCTAATGTTATAGGAATTGCGTTACCTACCTCATCAAGCTGAGGATCGTAAATTATAGCTTCAATAGAGAAGTTAGCAAAGCCTGAAGTAAGCATAGCTTCTGTAACTGTGATGGTAGTGGTTGCTTGACCATTAACAGTAGTTGCTAAACTTGTAGATATAGCTCCAAAAACAGATGTTTTTCTAAATTGAACTGGAACTCCATCAACATATGCGCCATCAATATCAGTTGCTGTCGCAGTAAAAGTAACAATAAACTCAGAATCTTGCTCAGGAGCATTAGATTCTCCATTATCTGTTTCTTCTCCATCATCTTCAGATTGATTATCCAATTGAGAAATTAAAGTTAAATCATTTATATTGTTACCATTATAATCGTTTGTTAAGTCCGATGTAAATGAAAATTGTTTTACATAATATTCTTGAGGAAAGAATTCGGATGTTAAATTTAATGTTATGGTAGATTCACAACTACTTGAGCAAGTTTCAGGTGCATTATCCACACTTGCTTTGAATTGTATTGCAGTATCGCTTATTTGTTCGTTGCTGAGTTGGTATCTAACTTCAGCAGTTCCATCAGAACCAGTTGTAGCAGTATTATTTACTAGAGATCCTGGCTGATCATCACCAAGTAGTTGAAATTTGACATCAATATTAGGAAGTGCGTTGTTTTCACTATCTTTGACCGTTGCCTGAATGTACGTGAAATATTCTCCATTATCTGGTACGTTTAGTGTATTTCCTGGAGAATATTCTGAGTCTGTTCCAGTTGATATAGAGCCAACTAATGCATCAGGAGATATTAGAGATAGATTCTGTGTCTTTGTAAAGGGCTCATTAAATTGATCTATATAGCTTGCAGTGAGTATGAAATTACCAGTATCAGACTTGTCTAACCATTTTCCTTGAATTAACCCATTTGTATTAGTTGTTCCAGAAGTTACATCTTCGGTTTGTCCATCAATTAAAAACAATCCATAAGCTGGAGAACCATCGTCTTTAAGAGCTGAAAACTGCACTTCTTGATTTCCGTAACCTCCATCAATAATACCATCTTCATTACTGTCATACTGCAATCTAAAAGTAATTGATAGTTCACCTAGATTTGCGCTGTTTTCAGCCGCATATGCTGTTGTCTCAGAGCATGTTGCATCTTCCGCGCTACTATCGCATTGGTTATTATCAACAAAAAACTCTAGTTGATAAGATAGAACAGGAGGGGGAGAAGATACCGGCGTTCTCTCATCACAAGCAAGAAATAATATCATAGATAAAAGCGTTGTTGATAAAATTGTTTTAAATATTTTTGTTTTGATTTTCATAATATTGCTCCTAAAGAATAATTACTTATTCTTCTTTATCTTTGTTTAAATATCTATTTATATATTCATCTGTTTTAGGTCCCCATTTACCATCAATATCTTCATCTTTCATTCCTAGAGCTTTTTGTAGTTTTACTATTTCATCTGTATCACTATTTTTTTTAACCTCTCTAACAAGTTGCTCTAAAATATCATTTTCAAGCTCATTCATAAGGTCAGATTCAACTCCTTTTATAGCATTACTAATTTCAATCCCTGTATAATTATCTTTAACAATCTTAGGCGTAATTTGTATAATAAGATCTGTTTTATTCTCAATCTCAGAATTATGAGTGAAAAACTTAGGTCCTAACCAAGGGATTCTCCATAAAAGAGGGAATTTGCTTTGAACTTTCTTCTTATCAGCAGATAATAAGCCAGCAATAACTATAGATTCATCGTTTTTTACTCGAATTGTAGTAGTAGATGTTCTTTTTTTAACCCAAGGAATATTTCTGTCAGGGCCAATAAAGTCATAAATTGAGCTTACTTCTGGAGTTACTTTAGTTGTTATAAAACCATCTTTATTAACAGTGGGCAATATATTTAGCTTAATTCCAATTTCTTCTCTTTGAACTTGAACTTGTCCTCCAAGTCCGCCACTCGATAAGATATAGGGGACAACATCAACCATTGAAATGGTTGCTTCGTGACCATTTAAAGTTACAACTTGCGAATTTGCTAAAATATCAGCCTTATTATTTTTTAATAAAAAGTCTAAAGTTAAATCAAAAGCAGTTAGCTGTCGGCTAAGTCCAAACTTATTATCTGAGCTAAGTCGCTGAAAATACATTTCATCAGGAAGCTGGCCAGCAGTAGTTGGATTTAAATTTTCAATAACCTCAAAACCTGTATCAGTTGTTTGAAGACTAGATGTTAGCCCTGGAATAAGAGATCCTGTAAAGTTTTCACCTCCTAAGTCTATAGGGTCTCCAGTTTCTGCAAAAATAAGAGATAATTGAGAAAGTTTTGCCCAGTCAATTCCAAGCTTGTCATCATCAGTTAAACCTACTTCAATTAATTTTGCTTCAAGCATAATCTGAGTAGCAGGTACATCAACTTCAGTTATGATTTCTTCTATTTCAGCGATTTTCTTTGGACTAGCGCTAACAAGTAAATTATTTCCAGTTTGGTCTATTGTTATTTGGTCAGTAATATTAAATAACAACCTAGATACTTCTTCAGCGTTTGCATAATTTAATGAAAAAACATATGGCATTATGCCTACATCTTCTGATAGCCTTTCTTTGTTAGCAACTAAAATTGAATTACCAACAATTTCATAACTTAAGCCTGAAGCTCTAACTATAAGATTAATTGCCTGATCTACGCTGACGTTATCAAGGTGAATAGTTAGTAGTTCATTTTCATTGACATTTGGGCCAGTTACAATATTATATCCGCTCTCATTAGCTAAAGTTGCCAGTAAGTCTGGCAAGTTAGTATCAACTGCATGAATAGTAACCATAGCTTCGTCATCATTTGCAAATAAAACTAGAGTGTTTAATATTGTAAATGTTATTATAAATTGTATTTTTTTCATGTTGTCCTCTTATAATTACCTACTTTGACATTACCAAAGTATCAATTTTACCATTTTTTTCAAATAATAGGTTGTCTTTGTTTATTTTTAAAATTTTTCCTTGATCTATTAAATCACCCTCTTTTAGTACTTTGCGTTCACCCTGAAATAAAACTGAGACTTGCTTTTTACCAGTAGTCTCATTGTGGACGAAAGCTGTAGGAACTATAGTTCTAAATTTCCTATTTTGATTAAATCCATCCCAACCTTCAAGGATTACAACATTTGAAAGATCTGTTGGGTCTGTAAGTTCAATAGGTAAATCAAAGTTCTGCTCTTTTTGTTTTTTTAAAGAAATTTCCAATTCATTTAAGCTCTCCTGCAAGTCACTAATGTAGCACTCAAAACATGCCGCTTCAAAATAGTATTCATCAATTTGAGAAACTGTATTTATATAAATTTCAAGATTTTTTTTATTATTCATTTTGAAATAATAATAATTAATACTTTCTAGCAGAGTATCAGTTATAGTCGTATCTTTCTTCAGATTACTTAAATCATAGAACTTGATTGGCTTTAAATCATTTAAGAGGGTTACATTTTTTAAATAGATATTCGATAAGTTTTTACATTTTGGGACTATAAAAGGCGTTCCTGTAAGCTCAGTAAGTAAATGTTTTCCAGGTGCTATTTTCTGATTATCTAATGAAAAGCCATTTATAGAAGTATAAGGCTTGCCTGTTTTTGATGTAATTTTTTTGTTTTCCATAAAACCTTTTTTAAAACTCATCGTGTTTTGAGAAGGTTCTTTATCTTTTGATTGTTTAATGATATCCTTGACATTTAAATCATATTCTTTAATTAAATCAATTAAAGTATTGTCATTTATTGGCAGAGAATACTCTCCTGCTTTTTTAAGAGAAGATTTAAATTTCCTTTCATTTTTTAAAGCATTTTTTCTGTCAGACCAAATGATATATACAAACAAAGAAATCATGATAAAACTCATCAAAATCAAAATGCTCCATATTGCTTTTTCTCTTTTATTCATTTTATCCTTTATTAAGGTTTATAGCCCAAATCCTCATTGTTATATCTTTTTCAGGAAACTTGCCCTTACTTTTTGCCCTCTGAACTCCACGAGTAATACCATTTGAAAGCTCAAAACGATCTATTATAAAAATTTTATTACTTTTTTCTAATCTAGTTACAAATTTACCAAACTTCTCAAAAGAACACTTAATCTCTACTTCAAATTCAATATACTGAAAGCCTTGCATAGACTTAATTTCTCTATCTTGTGGTAGGCTGGGACTTTCATTTTTAATTTCCAGCTCTTGGAGAATTTTGTTTACATGATTGTAAACATCTTGGCCAAAGTATGCAGGGTCATCATTTGAGTCATTATCAATGTTTTTAGCAAGCATATCGTCAGTTGTAGGATGTTTTGCATCTCTTATAATTTTATGATTTAAGTATTTTTCGTAGTTTTTACCTATTAGAAGATCAGTTCTATTTATTTTTGCGTATTTTCCGCTAAATGTAAAAACATATGTCATCCATAAAATTATGATTGATAGAATAAGGCTTGATAGTAGTATTATATTTCTCTTCAAATTTATTTTTTCTTACGTCTGCTTTTCTTGTTTAAAGTTTGTTGTAGTTCACCTTCAAAAATAATTTTGTGAATTTTATTCTCTTCAATTATATCATCTTCGTATTCAACTAAACTAAATAGAGGTTCTTTTTTTTTGTTTAATTTAAAATTTGCAATAAAAGGACTATTCTTTAATTTAAATTCGAGTTCTTTTCCTTTTTTATAGGCAGTATTTTGAGGGTTTATACTGTCGTATCTTGCGTAACCCACCATTTTAAATCTTCGGTTGATTAATTCTATATTTGTAATCACCATATCTTCAGGAACGGCATCTATAAGAGCAATAAGCTTTGGTCCCCAGAAAATTCTTTTATTGTTTTGGAATCCCTTTAATTTTTCAATATCACTTATAGAAAGTAATCTATTACTGTCAAAATTTTCTATCTTTGTAGTTGACAGTTTTAAATTGTCAATTTCTTTACTTATGATTGCTTGCAAGCTTATCTGGTCATTCAAAATATTATTTGTTCTTATGATAAGCAGCGAAAGCCATACGATTAAGCTCAAAAAAGAAGCAGTTATAAATGAAAACAGAGCCCATCTTAAAATTTCAGTTTTACGTTCTTTTAGTTCTGTCTTTGATACGGTTTGATTTAAATTGATTTTAATTAAAGGATTCACTTTTCAAGACCTCTTAGAGCAGAGCCTATAGCAATTGAATATTGATAGGGATTGGTTACTTTTTGTTTTAGAGATATTTTTTTAAAAGGATCAATCAATTCAACACTTGAATTCAAATTATCTGCAATAAAATCTTTTAAACCAATTAAATTCGCAGATCCTCCAGATAAATATAATTTGTTAAAATATGCCTGAGGATTTGTTTTCATGTAATATCTTAGTGATTTTCTTAAATCTTCAACGAAATTTGTAAAAACTGTTTTTTCTGTTACTTGTATACTAAAGCTTTGATTTGATTCAGAAGAATTAGATTCAATTGATTTTATTCCAGCTTCTTTTTTAAGAGTTTCTGCTTCAGAGTAATCAATGTTATTTTTATTCATGATTTCTTTATTAAAATGATGACCTGCTATATTAACCTCTCTTGTGAAAAATTCTTGATTTTTTCCAATTACAACTATTGTAGTTGATTTGTTTCCAATATTGATTAGTACATCAGTCCCTTCTTCTGGAATACCTTTGTTGAAAATATGAAGATTAGCTAATGAGATTGGAGCAGCATCAAATATACCTGTTTTTTTAAATCCAATTTCTGATATAATTTGGTTATGCTGATTGATTAAATTTTTAGTTGTAGCAATTAATAATACATCAATTTTCCCAACTTCTTTGATGTTATCTCCTATAATATGGTAATCCATAATTACCTCAGTACCATCTAGTGGAATGTGTTTTTTTGCCTCAAATTCTAATGATTGAACAAGCTCTTGCCCACCCATTTCTAATGTTACAATTTGTTTGATTGTTGTGTTAGAGCCAATAATAGATGAGACTAAATCTTTTTGATTACGAGGCTTAATTTTTAATTCATTAAATAAATCTTGAACACTTGCAACCCATTGAGCTTTTGTTGATGCATCAGGGTCAAACGTTTTCAAATCATTAAATGAATTATTTTGGCCGATGTTTTGCACAGTGATTGATTCCCCAGACTTTGCTAGTTCAACAACCTTTGATTTAAAATGTCCTATATCTAATCCTATACTCATATTATTTATTCTATAGCTTTAAAGCCAGTTAATCTTACGCCAATTTCTCCCGTACCATCATCGTATTCTACAGCAGGATAGAATGGTGGAGGGGTACAAAATAAATTGTTATCATAATGATAATTTTTATCCATCCCTATAGAATGTGCTGGATCAAAAAAATCTCCATACTGCGAGTTAGTATTTCTTAACATATAGCCACGATGTTTTTGAACAACACTTCCCCATAAATAGATTTCTCCTCTTTTATCTTGGTTGTTTGATCCAAATCTATCCGGTCCCCTTCCATCAGCCCAAGGAGGGCTATTTACCTCTCCTGTAACATTGCCTATACTAGCAAACTGTTCAGTTCTAGAGTAATTTAATGTATTTTGCCAAAAATGCATTACAAAAGATTCATTTAGGGCAAGAATAGCTGCATTAATAGATATATTACATATTAAATCACTACTGGAAGAATTACACCCTCCCGCACCATTTTCTGAGGTGTTTGCAATAATAACATTGGCCCCAGAAACAAGCCCCATTATATTTTTAGAACCTCCCGTAGAGCAGTCTTGGGTGGGTTGAAAAGATGTTAGATTTCCATGGTCATGATTAGGGTTCCCGCCTGATGCTAGACCTATAGCATCAATATTAATTAAATCATCAGTTATCCATATGTTGTTCCAAACAGTATCAATTTTTACGTTAAAAAAACTATTCCATGCATGTCTTCTATATGTTGTATGTTCATCTGTTACAATAGTGAACTGCCCTTTATATCTACCATGTACTCTTACCGGGCCATCTTTAATATAGATGACTGTAGGGTTAGTGATAAAATATTGATCATCAATTAATAAAGATGAATTATTTGGATTCCCGCTTCCGTTTAAAGGTTCGAAGTCAAAGTGTTGATTGACACCATGGGGGCCAGAAACAGTAGGCGTAATATCATCTTCAAGCTCAGGGTCGCGATTTACCCATGAAGAAGGCATATTATCATTTTGAAAAACATTGTATCCTCTAGAATGGTAGTAGTACAGAGAATCAATGTAAGGCCTGCAGGTTCTGATGTCTGATGAATTTCCGCAGCCTGTATTTGGATTAAATAGAGTTCCATCATAAATAAGATTTCCATTGTTGGCAGTAGTCACTCCATCAAGATCTTCAGGACCTGGTATAAAAAGGTCAGATTCTCCAAGGCCTGCTTTGAGATGAGGAGGCATTAGATACCACCATTGTTTTATATTTACCATACCAGATTCATTAAACTGAATATCTGTCATAATTAAGGTATCTTTAAATGATCCGTTACCTATTTTTCGTCCACTGTCATATATAAGGGTTGCATTGTTTTTTAATATTTCATAGCCAACGGGAGGAAGCTTTACTGGCGGGCTTGAAACTGTGTCAATATTTGAAGCAGAACCAAATAAATCTGCGTAGCCTCCGCAGTTATTAAATAAGGTTTCTGTTTGATATGTCATATATAATGTTGCATCTGAAAAATCAGGGCATGACGTTGATGTTGACATCGCAATATCATCATTTGATTGGACCAAACCTTCCATTTCATCATCAATGCCAAAGTAGACAAAACGCCTTTGGTTTAAATTTGAAGCAGCAGGAGCAGGAGGGCCATAAGAACATGGAGCTCCGCCTGCTTTTTCAGATTCTGTTAGGTACATATATTTTGAAAGAGCTTCAGGCCTAGCAGATATATTTACTTTTTGTCTAACGGAATCTAAAGTTCCTTTAGATGTCCTTATAAAACTAACACCTTCTACGGTTGCTAGCCTTTGCCCATCATTTGCAAATTCTAATTCTGGGTTTAAATAAATTCCCATATCTACTCCATCAAATACAACATTTTTTCCTTGAAGGGTAGTGTCAGAACTAAAAGCACTTTTAATAAGGAATGGATATGCTGTTTCAGCAATACCTGTTTCAGCGTTATATAAAGCTTTAGTTTTCGCAATTTTATAATTCAAGTTTAATACCCTTGAACCCAAAGAAACATAAAATCCAAGAATGAGTGCAGTACTACATCCTAAAATAGCAATTGTCGTAAATAGTATATATCCATTATAATTTTTAGTTAAACTTTTCATATTTGAATTAATTGAGAAAATTTATTAATAGCAAAAATTCTATTAAATGCATTGTATTTTGTTTTGAAATCTGGATCTAATCTAGATTGAATATTAACAATAATATCTAAATCATAAGTATGCTCATTTAAGTCAGAATTATCAGTTTCAAAAAATGTAAGATTGTTTTTTTTACAAACCATTTGAAGATTAACTTCGTACAATTCTTGATTATCAATCCATTTAAACCCATTAAGCTTCATGGGATTTGAATTTTCATATATGATATTATTAATCACATTGTATGTAAATTCTTCGCTTGAATCATCATTCGAGTTAGTTACAGTTATAATGCTTGAACTAAGGACTGTATTTATAGATATTTCATCAGCATTTCGGATTTTATTTGATATAATTTCTAGTGATGATGTGGCATAGTTTTTAATATCATTTAATACTTCTTCCTGGCTAATGTTTTTAGCGCTTGATAAGAAAATAAAGTAAAGTCCAATAGAGAATGCTGAAGCCATAACCATCACTCCAACCATTTCAACAAGTGTGAAAGCTTTAAGTTTCATCGTTAGTTAAAATACCATCTGTTCGACATAAAAATCCAGTTTTTGAGTAGCTCCTGCCCTTGACTCCCATTGTATAGAAGTTTTAAGGCCAGATCTTTTAGCATTTGATTCTTCTACATCAATTGGAACGATTGTTGAATTTAAAACTGCATTATGCAAGCAAAGTGCGCTATTGTCAATATCTTTTACTAGGCATACAGTTTTTGAGTTAGACAATACTTCAGATATGTTGTCTGCTGCAATCTTTCCTTTCCAAAGCTCTGTGTAGCTTTTTAATTCTTCAAAAGCTCTTTCTTTTAATCTAATTTCATATGAACGAGTTTGTATATATGCTATTCCATATATAATAGCAAGGCATGAAATAGTCGCAATAATACTTCCGATTAATAACTCCATAAGCGTAAAACCTTTGAAGGCTATTTTAGTAGATTCCTTTTTCAAACTTTTCAGGCTCGTCAGCAATTTCTAAAGCGTGTTCTCGGGTAATCATCCCTTGACTAACAAGTCTTTGTAAATCTTGGTCAAGAGTCTGCATACCTTCATGACCACTTGACTGAATAAGCGAAGGAATTTGATAAATTTTATCTTCTCGGATTAAGTTTTTTACAGCAGGATTTGCAATTAATATTTCGCATGCAGGAACTCTCCCATCTTCATTTTTATTTATAAGGAGTTTTTGAGCTATTACCGCTTCAAGACTTTCTGATAACATTGACCGTATTTGATCTTTTTGTCCTGCGGGGAAAACATCAATAATTCTATCAATTGTTTTCGTAGCGCTAGAAGTATGCAAGGTAGATAAAACTAAGTGACCTGTTTCTGCAGCAGTTAATGCAAGTTGCACAGTTTCAAGATCTCTCATTTCTCCTACTAAAATAACGTCAGGGTCTTCTCTTAAAGCAGATTTTAATGCGTTTGTAAAAGAATGCGTTGATTGCCCTAGCTCTCTTTGATTGATAAGACAATTTTTAGATTGCTGATAATATTCTACAGGATCTTCAATTGTGATGATATGTTTTGATTTATTCTCATTGATATGGTCAATCATAGCAGCAAGTGTTGTTGACTTTCCGCTACCAGTTGGCCCAGTTAGTAAAATTAAACCACGATCTTTAAGAGCTAGTTTGGTTAGTATCGGTGGCACTCCAAGCTCTTCACTACTTTTTATCAGCGAAGGGATTGTTCTGAATACTGCAGAAAGTCCATTGATTTGATGAAAGAAGTTGACTCTAAATCGTCCCTTATTGTCTAATGAGGTTGAAAAGTCGATTTCAAGATTTTCTTGAAAGCGTTTTTGCTGATTTGAGTCCATTACCGAATCTCTGATTTCTTCCATAGTTTCTAAATTAGTGATTGGCAGTTGGAGTTTTTTCATTTCTCCATTTATTCTTACCATAGGGTAAGATCCGACACTTAGGTGCAAATCAGATGCTCCACTTTCTAAAGAGTATCCTAAAAGTTCATTGATATTAAGGTTTGACATTATTATTCGTTAGAGTCTTGACCTTGGCCGTATCCAGTGAAATTATTTTCTAAAATATCATAGGTTATAGCTTTTCCTGAACCGGCTTGATTTTGCTCAGTACTTGTCGCAGTCACAGTCCCAACAATTTCTTTTTCAGCATCATCAAATTCCCAATCACATTGGAAATCCCAGTCATCTATTACATTTTGCTTCATTTCAATTAATCCTGATGTTTCCATTTCATCGTAGCAGTCTACAGGCATTTTGCCTCTATTTAAATAGAAGTTTCCAGCACTTTGCACCATATTTTTTATTTGAATTTCAGCTTCTTTTGCATAGGTATTTTCTGTTAAAGCAAAGTAGGTTGGAATTGCAACAGCTGCTAAAATACCTATAATAACTACTACAACCAGTATTTCAACTAATGTGAATCCTTTGTTTAAAATTTTTTTAAATTTTCTCACGTTATATACTCCTTATTGTTTTCATTTTGTAGAATAATAGACAATATATTGATAATAATTTAATATTTTATCTCAAGATTTTGTAACGAAATATAATGCTAATAGATTTTTATTTCAAGAATATATATAATGTTCTTAATACAAATCGTTACAAACAAAACCCGATTGTATTATTGATTTATTTATTATTATATAAAGCTGTTTTTAATATTTTTGTTAACTATGATGTAGTAATTAGAGTTTTAATTTGATTATATCTTTATTGATACTTTTTGTTTTGTTGATAGCTTTGGGCTCAGTAGAATCTTATAGGCATAATTACCATTTACATAAAATCCCTATAAGAATTCATGTTAATGGAGCAAGAGGAAAGTCGAGTGTTACTAGATTAATTGCTTCAGGCTTAAGAGAAAGTGGTAAAAAAGTTATTGCAAAAACTACTGGTTCTTCACCTAGAATTATTAATGAAGTCGGTGATGATATAGCTATTCACAGATTAAGGTCTGCATCAATTGGAGAGCAAGTAAAAATGATTGCTAACTTTTCTAAAAAAAATATTGATATAATGGTAATGGAGTGCATGGCTGTTCAGCCACAGTATCAATGGATATCTGAGCAAAAAATGTTACAGTCTACAATTGGAGTTATAACTAATGTACGTCCTGACCATCTTGATGAGATGGGTTATACAAATGATGATATAGCGATGTCATTAAGCAATACGATTCCTAAGAATGGTAAAATCGTTGTTCATAAAGATAAATTTGGAGAATTATTTTCAGAAATAGCTAAGAAAAGAAATACAAAGTTGAAGTATGTAGATTATGGAATTGTGGATGATATTTATATGAATAGATTTCAGTATTTTGAGCATAAAGATAATGTTGAATTAGCTTTGAAAGTATGTAAAGAGGTAGGTGTCGAAGAACAGATTGCATTAAAAGGAATTCTTAAGAATCACCCAGACCCAGGAGCCTTAGTGATATGGAAAATTAAAGTGAATTCAGGCTCTAATTATTTTGTTAGTGCTTTTGCAGCCAATGATCCAGAGTCAACGTTAGATATATGGAAAAAAATATCAGTTAGATATGAAGGTACAAAATCTTGTGTTTTTTTAAATACTCGTTCTGACAGACAGTATAGAACTCATCAATTATCAAATATTGTAGCTAACAATATTATTCCTAATAAGCTTATTATTAGAGGTGATAATTTAGATAGCATTGTCAAAAAATATAATTTTGAAGAAAAGGGTATTGAGGTTATTCGTTTTAATGATAATGCAAGCCCAAAAACAGTTGTTGATATAATAGGAGGTTTTGACAATCATTTAATAATGGGTATTGGCAATATTGTTGGTTGGGGTGAAAGTTTTGTAAAAGAAGTTAGGAGGTACAAAATTAATGGTTGAACTAGCTATTGGGTTAGGCATGATTTTAAGTCTTATTTTGACTGAAACCTTAGGGGTTACTGCTGGGGGAATTATTGTTCCTGGTTATATTGCTTTGTATCTAGGTGACCCTATTAAAGTTATTTCTACTTTTTTAATTAGCATTCTTGTGTATTTAGTTGTAAAGCTTTTGTCAAACTTCTTATTAATTTATGGTAAAAGAAGACTTGTTTTATCTCTTTTGCTTGGGTTTTTATTGGGCTATGTATCTAAGGTTTATTTTTCAGATATTAATAACGGTCAGTACGATTTATCTGTGATTGGAAATATTATTCCAGGATTAATTGCAAGTTGGATGGATAGACAGGGAGTTTTAAGAACAATTAGCGTTATATTGATTACATCTTCAATTGTTAAAATGATTTTAATTATTATATCTGAGGGAAGAATTGATGTTTAGGCCTGCGATACAACGGTTATCTATATTGCTTTTTATGTGTGCTTTCTGTATGTTTTTAGCTATAGTTTCTATGCATTATAAAGTTGTTTTCAAAAAAGATGGGTATGATTACAAAATTAATGCATCAAGATTGATGGAAAGGTCATTGCAAAAGATAAAAAAAGATGATAAGGAAATAGATTCATCGTATGATCCTCTTGAGACAGGTGTTGTTTATTTTAAAAACGGCTTAGAAGGTAATCTTGATTCAAAGCTCACTACACTAAATCCTAATTTCGCTGGATTGGTTGTCGATATGTTTATTAAAGCCAATCTTGAAGAAGGGGATAATATTGCTGTAGCATTTACAGGTTCTATGCCGGGAGCTAATCTTGCTGTTTTAAGTGCATGTGAGGCCATGAATATAAAGCCCACAATAATTACTTCTGTTAGTGCTTCAAATTGGGGAGCTAATGACTATGGTATGTCTTGGCTCGATATGGAAAGGAAACTATCTGATTATAAATATTATAGAAGTGACGCAGCATCGGTAGGTAAAGGGGGAGATATAGGCAATGGCTTATCAGAAAAAGATATCAAAGCTATTATTAAAAGTATTGACAGAAATAATATATCAAAGATATATAATAAAAAGAAAAATTTAGATTTTCATATTTCTGAAAGAATGAAGTTGTACGATAGGGATTATGAAGATATTGATTTATTTGTTAATGTGGGAGGTGGTGTTGCGAGCATAGGTTATTATCCTGGAATTGAAAAACAATCAGGCTTTTTGTCAGTTGATTCAATTAGATTTTTATATAGCAATAAAGTTATCAGTGATTGCGTTATGAAAAGGTTTGCTTATCGTAAAAACAATCCTGTTCCTTCAGTAAATATTACTAATATTGAGGCATTGGTTGGAGATGACCTTCCTATTATTTCCTTGGCAAAAGATGAAAACAATAATCCTGTATTTAGCAAAAAGAATAGTCCCGTTATAGGTAAAGGTCCTTTATTCTCAGAAAAAAGATATAATCTTGTAATTGTAATACCATGCTTAATTGCATCTTTAACGCTTGTTTTAGGAGTTGGTTTTTATAGTCACTTTCAGATTAAACAGAGGATGACCTCTTATGATCCAGATAGCTTTTAAAATTATTAAGATATATGTTGTTTTGGCGGGGATTATTATTGCAAAAAGTATAGCTCCAGAAGAATTGGGCTATAATGAAATATTAAATATATATAATAAAGATAGAGATTATTATCGTTTAGTGGATAATCAATTAACGTATTTTGTTGAAGGTCCTAAAATTTTAAATATTTATTCAAGATTAGCTTTTCCTAAAATGTCAAAGAAAATTAATCCATATGAGTTTATGATTTTTGTTGATAATGTGGATTCATTTAAAGTTAGTCATAGGTATAGAATGGATTCTAATGTTACCAATGACATGCATCCAGGACATGCCTATACTGTTTCAGGAAAGGATGTTATTAATATTCCAAAAGGACGGCATCGTATAATGTTAGCACCTTTAAATAAATCTAATATTTTAATTCGGCTAACAACTCAACTTTTTAAAAAAAATAAAGGTTTGCTTTATGATGTGGAGCCAATTAATAATGAGTATATAGATTCAAAAATATTGCAAACTAAAGATAGTAATTTTAAGTATTATTCATTATCTAATAAGAAGAATAGCAAGGTTTCTTTTGATGTTCAGGGACCATCAGTAATTAAGGTTTTTTCAAGAATTATTTTTTCAAATAAAGAGAGTTCTGGATATTATCATTTTAAAGTTAGAGAGAATAATAGCTTGCTATCGAATCAGCATGTAATTACCTCTGTCTCTAATGGCTCTAAAGTGTTGAACGATCAAGTTGTTAAGCCATCAAAATACAGGACAATGCATATATTGGTTCCAGAGGGTAAAAATAGATATGAGCTAGAGTTGGTGAGTTCTGAAAACAAAGAAGTTCTCATTAGAATTGTAAAAGAGAAATGAATAAGGTTATTATAATAATATGTTCTTCAGTTGTAATTTGCTCGATTCCATTAAAAAATCGTTATTTGGTGCCTGTTTATCTTAGAATAGGCTTATCTACAGGTTATCATGATAATGTGTTTCAGTTTTCAAGCAGAGAAAAGAATGATATTGATTCATATAATTATATGGGAGATGCATCAAATTATGATAGTTTTTATTTAAAGCCTGATTTTAGAATTTTGTATAGTCCTAAAATATTTAATCAAAAGATTACCAATTTTATTTTCAATGCTTCATTTTCAAACTTTTTAAACGTTGAGGATAAAAATAGCTTCAATTATTCAGTAAGATTTGAATATAAAATAAAATCATTTAATTGGATTAAAATTAGCTATAGAAATAGTCCGAATAATTTTTTAAGGTATTACAATGACAATGATTTGCCAGAACAGAAATATTTTTTATGTGATTATAATTCTGATTCTTTTTACGTGTCTTATTCTGCAGCGTTTGGTAAGTATGGATGGAGTAGGTTCAAGCTTTATGTAGCAAATCAATTTTATAATCCGAATTTCACTGAGTTTGATACAAGGCATAGTAAAATCAGTTTCAAACATTATTTTAAATTTCGAGGCTATAAATTAAATGCTTCTTTTTCATACTTATTAGCTGATAATGTTTCATATGATAGTGGTCAGCTATCTTCAGAATTTGATAGATCTTATACTGGGAATATAATTTCATTTGAGATTAAAGATGATTTGAAGAATAAATTTTTAGATAAGATTTTATTAGGCTATACTTATAGTGAACGATTTTATAAATCAGAATCATCTTTTGATCCTCTTCATTCAGGCAGATCACATTCAGAGCATGTTGTATCATTAGAAATCAGAAAAAAAATTAGAGAAGATGTTCAATTAGGGTTAAAATATCAAGCAAGAAATCGAAACACAATTTCAGATTTTGAATGGGTTGAATCTTTAAAAAGTTTTAATGGGAATCAAATATTGTTCAAAATTATATATGATATGGATATAGATACTTTTTATTAATGAAATTAATTAGAAAAATACTAACGTTAATGCTTATGTTTTTTGGATGCAATAGTCCTTCTGATTCTATGGGTTCATTAGTGGTAAAGTCTGCTTTATATCCTACTGATAATTATTGTTACGATATAGATTTGAATGATGATACAATTGTTTTAGCTTCATATTATGGTGGGTACTATAAATATTCTTATGAATTAGGTTTGGATGGATTTCCCATTATAACCCCTGTTATTGAAGGTGCAAACAATCACAATCTTGACCTTTATAACGATAGTATTGATAAGGTCGAAATTTTAAATGATGGATTAATTTATATGCTAGATAGGCATTTTGGAGGTTCATCTGGTGTATGGATTGATAATTCTAATGGTGCTCCTGTTTCTCCAGAAAACTTGTCTGCACAATATTGTGTTCAAGGTAATTATTTAGATATAGCAGTAGATGATTCTAGAGAGTTGGTTCATGATTTATACTCGTTAATGAAGCATACCAGCTATGATGAGACAAATTCTTCAGATCCAGTTTTCAAAGAATATTCGACTTCTTTGGTTAAAAGAGAGGTTGCTGTTATTGCTGATTATAATGGAGATGTTATTTCAAGTGTAGACTTAGTTGTTCCTGATTGTACATTTCTAAAGACGCTTAATTATGATTCAAGTGATGTAGAATGTTTTGGTGAAAAGGTAGCAGTGGTTAGTGAATCTGAGGGAATTACTGTTTTTGAAAAAGATGATGGTGGAGATTTAGTTAACTTGTTTCAACAGGAAAGTGCATTTAAAATTAATCTTGCAGGAGGTCAGGCTCAATCAGTTCTAGTTATTGAAGATGCAGTGATTGGAGGGTTTTCAAATGATAGGGGTTGTTACATGGCGTTACTAGGAAGCGATTCTGCCAGTACTGTAAATTTATTCTTTGGAGAAGGCTACTCAGTAAGAGATATTGCTTATGACAATGGTCTAATTGCTCTTGCTTCTGGAAGTGATGGAATTCAGATATATCAATGGGATGGTGGAGATTCTGTTATCCCCTTTGGTTCTATCGAAACTGATTATGCTTATAGTGTTAAGTTAAAAGGATCTTTGGTTTTTGTTGCGACTAGGCTAGGTCTTGAGATATACAAAATAGGAATTTAAAAAATGAACTTAAAAAAAATACCAATTTTATTTTTAGTATGCTTTGTTTTTGCTCAATTTGATTGGCAGTCAAATGGTGTTTCTGTGCGTCAAGGGGTGCATATTGAGTGGCAACGCTCAGCTGATGATGTAGGCGATGCTGTTATATTTGCATGGTCTGATACTCGTAATGGTGGGAGAGATATTTATGCTCAAAAAGTAGATTATAATGGAAATATAATATGGCAAGAAGGAGGTATTGCTATTGTTCAGTCTGAGGGAAGACAGGAAGACCCTCTTCTTGTATCTGATGGTAATGGAGGAGCTTATATTGCTTGGGTTGATTATAAAAATGAGCCTTTAGACGGTGATATCTATGCTCAGCATATTAATGCTCAAGGATTATTGTCTTGGGATATTGCTGGCATACCCCTGACAACTGTTGTAGGAAAGCAGGTATCTCCTAATATGTGTAGTGATGGTCTAGGTGGAGCGTATGTTATATGGAAAGACCTTACTGTTAGTTCGTATGGCTATATATACGGAACTCATCTGTCATTGACTGGTGCTCTTGCTCTAGAAACAGGGATAGCTATTTTAGATGACAATGGTTTTCATAATGGGGTAAGTATCGAAAAAGCTGGTCAAGGACATGCAGTATTAACTTGGGCAGATAATGATGCAGGAAACAATTCAAATGTTAAAGCACAACGTATTAATCAGAATTGTGAAAAATTATGGAGTGATAGCTCAAACAATTCTTTTATAACTGTATCTTCAAATGATGGTGATCAGTTGTATGCGAAAGTTACATATTATGATGAATCTCATTCTATTTTAGTTTGGGAAGATCATAGAAATGGTGTTTTTGGTGATATTTATTATGATTTTTTAGATGTTAGTGGTAATAGTGTTTTTTCAACAAGCGGTGGCCAGCCTTTATGTATTGATGGCGGAGACCAAATTAAACCTCGTGTAAAAGCTTCTTATGATGGAGCATATGTTATTTGGGAAGATAAAAGAAACTTAAATACAGACATATACATTCAAAAAGTTGATTATTTAGGCAATATTTACTTTGAAAACAATGGAGTTAGTGTTGTTTCTGCATCAGGAAATCAAAATCAGGCTCGTCTTACTGTAGATGGTTTAGGAGGGGCTTATATTGTATGGAGCGATGAGAGACTGGCTTCATTTCCTCAAACAGATATCTATTTCCAACATATCCAGTCTGATGGAACTTTTTCGTTTCCAGTAGATGGTGAGGTTCTATGTGATGAGCCTTATTATCAATTTTCTCCTATAGTAAGAGCTAAAGATGGTCAAGGTTTAGCTATTTGGGGTGATCAAAGGTCAGGAAGTATAGGTTTATATATACAAAAAATGAATGCTCTAGGAACTCAGTTTTCAAATAATGGGCAAGAAGTATTTTTTGGTATCGATGGAAATGGTAAATTTCCAAAATCAATAACATTGAATAGCGAAGAATCAGTTATTTATTGGAACGATAGACGTGAAAGTCCATTTAGTAGTTTAACATATGGTAAAAAAATTAATAGTCAATTTTCCATGAATGTTGACAATCTCAATGGATCCCCCTTATCTTCTAACGCATATCAATCAGATGCTATGCTTGTTGATACTGGTCAAAATTTATTTTTAGGGTTTACTCAATCAGATGGTGATCAGCATCAATATTTTGATATATTAGACTATAATCTTGAATCAGTATCTTCTTCAAGTAATCCAGTATATCCTTCTGATGGTTTTTCGCAGGAGTATTTTTCTATTACAAAAAGTGAAGATGGTTATGTTTATTATGTTTATTCAGATAATAGTCCTTATGGGATTTATGGGATTTATGTAAATAAGTATGACAATTATGGAGGTGCTCAATGGTCGTCTCCAGTAAATATAGTAAGTTCAATTGCAACAGACGATCTTGTGCAGGCTACATTTTCAAATCCTAATGGAGGTGTTATAATATTGTATAATTCAGGCAGTTGGCAAGGTAGTAATATTTATGCGATTAGCGTATCTGGTGATGGTCAGGTTTCTGATGGATGGAACGCTGATGGCGTTCAATTGTGTTCAAGCGATTCTGATCAATTCATCGAATCTTACACAGCAACGCCTTATGGTATTTTATTAACTTTTACAGATTCAAAGTCTGGTTTTGATGATGTGTATTCACAAATGATAACTTATGATGGAAATATTGTTTTTGGAGATGATGGTTTAAATATATCAAATATACAAGACTCGGATCAATCTGATAGCTCTGTTAGTTATTCAGATATCGCTGATGCAGCTCTTATTTGTTGGGAAGATAGGAGGTCAGGTTCAGATTCTGACCTATATTGCAAATATATTCAGTTGCAAGGTCAATTAATTAGGCCTTCAGGAACAATTTCATTCGACATCAATTCATACAATTTATCAAATGAATTAATATTAGCAGAAGAAGTAGGAAATCAAACTAATCCATTTGTTTATGCTACTCAGTCAGGATCTTTTTTGATTGCTTGGGAAGATAGTCGTAGTGGCGTGGATAAAGATATTTATTTTCAAGAAATATCAGGTCCTAATTTTAAATTAGCAGATGGTGGAATAGTTATGTGTGATGCAGACTTTAATCAGCTTAATCCTGAAATCAATATATACTCTGAATCAAATAAATCTTATATGATATATTGGGACGACTTAAGAAGCTCAGGTAAAGAATCTTTAAACAATATTTATGTACAATCTTATTCTATAGACTGGGTGAATTTAGATAATAGTTTTAATCAAATTCCTGTTAATTACAGTATAGAATCCGTTTATCCAAATCCATTTAATCCATCTATTAATATTAGTTTTAATATTGATAAAATAGATAATGTTAAAATATCAATATTTAACATCCTTGGAGAAGAGATTGATGTTTTATATAACAGAAATATTCATCCTGGCAATCATAGGATTCAATGGTCACCAGCTACAGATGTTTCATCAGGACTCTATATTGTGAGAATAGATGCTCAGGAGCAAGGAATACTTACAAAAAAGATAACATTGCTTAAGTAGAGGAGTTAATTGTATAAATGATTCGATTTTTTTATTTTATTATAATCATACAATTAGCTTTATCGCAAAGCCCATTAAATCCGCGTTATCACACTTATCAAGACGTTTTAGATAGTCTGTCTAGTTGGCAAAATTCTTTTCTAAATAACCCGATTCCGAGTCCTCTTTATCCAGGAAGTGGAGTTATTTTTGATATGGAACAAATTGGAAGCTCTACAACTGATGCATTGCCAATTTATGCGGTTAAACTTTCTTTTAATGCTGATCAAATTTTGGATAAGCCGAAAGTTTTGATATTAGGTCAGTGCCATGCTGAAGAAATTTTAGGGGTAGAAATATCAATGGAGATTATAAAAAGATTTCTTTTCCCAAGTTTATATATTGGTGATATTCAAATTCTGAGAGGTGTATTAAACAATGTTGAGCTGTGGGTTGTTCCAACTCATAATCCAGAAGGGCTAAACGTTGTTCATGGGTGGTCTGAAAATGGCATTTGGAATCAAGATGTAACATTTAGAAAAAATAAAACTGATACTAATGATAATCAGTTTTTTGATTATAGTCCTGTTGGCTTTGGTAATGATATTGATGGAGTTGATTTAAATAGAAATTATGATTTTAATTGGATGTTTGGAGATCCTTTAAATGCTTTGGATGGTGGTTGTGCTGGTAATCCATCATATATTTCTAATTACGATTATTATAGAGGTGAATCTAAAGTCTCTGAAACAGAGGTTCAGGCAATTGAGAATTTTGCAATGCAGCATAATTTTATGCTTTCAATAGCATATCACAGCTCTCGTTCAGGATGTGTTGCTGAGCGTGTCATTTATCCCTGGGAATGGGATGGAGAAAAAAAATCTCCAGATTTTGAGGTGATATCTTCTTTAGGTCAAGAAATAGCAGAGTTGATTCCTGTAGAGCTTGCTGATGGGAATTATCATCATGCAGCAAGTTCATCTAGGAAAGGTAATGCTCATGATTGGTTTTATTCGCAAACGGGTTGTATCCAATATCTTGTTGAGGTTGGAACTGAGAATATACAGCCTGAAGATGAAGAATTAATTAAGGATACAATAGAGCGTAATATGCAGGGCGCCTATCATCTTTTGAAGAGGGCTGCAGGTATAAATATAGGAGGTGGGCCTGATAAACATCAGATAACAGGAATAGTTAGAGATCAAGATTCTGGTCAGCCATTAAGTGGGGTAGAAGTTGAGGTTGTTGAGATGTCTTCTTCAATACTGAGACCTCGATTAACGAATTCTTTTGGTAGATATAGAAGGTTGCTTTATCCTGGAACATTTAATCTGATTTTTTCAAAACCAGGATATGAAACTTTTACTTTAGAGAGTGTATCTCCAAGTAGTAGTTCTATTACAGAAATTGATATAAGCCTTATTAAGCTTCCTGAATACTCTGTCACTTTTAATATAAATGCGCCTTATACAATTGATAGTAATCTACCATTAAATTTATATAAAGATGATTTTTATAGTTCTTATCAGGGGACTGGGCTGTTGCAATCTGAAAAGGTTGAAATTTATTCGATTGAAAATAATTCATGGACTATAAGTTGGCCAGAAGGTAGCTATAAGTTGATTCTAAATGGCTTAGATTTATATCCTGAGATTATCGAGGTTGACTTGAATGAAGATCGTGTGTTCAATCTTAATCTTAACTGGTATGACGTTTTAATTAATGAATCTTTTAATGATGCGGTTGGTTGGGCTACTAATGATAGTTGGATAATCGAAGAAAGTATGTTAAAGTCTCAATCTGGTCTTACTTATGGAAATAGCATTTCGCGTATTGATTTATTGGAGCCGTTTTTGGACAATAATTTTTCTGCGCAACAACTTGTAATAAAAATAGCTATGAACTATGAATTTGAATGGGGAAATGATTTTTTATCTATTGATTTATTTAATGAAAGTACAAATTATAATCTATTAAGATTAACAGACCAAAGGTGGAATGATAGTAATAATAGATCAATACCTGATTATATATATATAGATGCTTTAGAACCTTTAACTAACTACAGCTTATCATTTACGATTGAACCTGATCAAACACTGGGCTATAGAGGTATAGAGATGTATGGGTTTCAAATTTTACAAAAAACATCTGATGGCTATTGTAGGTTAGGAGATTTCAATCATAATGGTCAAGCCAATGTAGGTGATATTATTGATATTGTAGGATTAGTTTTAAATTCTCAAAACCCTACTTTTTTTCAATATTGTGTCGCAGATTTGAATGATGATTCTTATATTGATATTAGAGATATAGTATTATTAGTTAACTATTTATTGGAGGAAAATTGAATAAAATTTTAATCTCGTTACTGTTTTTAAGTTTGTTTTTTAGTGATATAAACTATCAGGTTTTATCAAAAAAAACATTTATGGATGATAGCATAGATTATCAATATCAACGTGGTACTTTTTTAATTGTACTTTCAAAGCCAGATTTTTATTCTAGGTTTTCATCAAACGCATTTGGTCATAGTATTAGCTTTATTGATTTTAAGAAATCTCAAGGTTATGATGTTGAGGTTATATCATTTAGAGAAGGTAACGATAATATTGAGGGTATAAATGGTACAACTGAAGATGATTTAAAGGATTATTTAATGAACTACTATGAACAAAATCCAATGCTTGAATATGTTCTTTTAGTTGGAGATGTTAATCAGCAAACAGATTCATACAATATTCCTACTTTTGAAATTAATTCATACAATCCTCCAATTGTTCCAGATCAAACTGATTATCCGTATACTTTCGTAGATGATGATAGTGTGTACGATCCTCTTTTCTTTGTTGGGAGATGGTCCATTTCAGCAAACTTGGATGTGAATGATTTAATATCTCGAACTATTACATACTATACATTGAAAAAAAATGGAATTGATATAGATGAATCATTTGAATATCTAAATAATGCTTTGCTTGTAGCGGGTAATTACAATGGTGACCCCGATAATCCTCAAACATGGCCAGTAACTCCAGTTTGGACGAATAAATGGTTAATGGAAGAATTGTATGATTATGGTTACAGTAGAATTGATACAGCTTTTTTTCATCAACAAAATTATGATTTAGGGGGTGAGCAGAATCCTCAGATTGAAAACTCATTTAATGATGGTATTGGTATCGTTAATTATAGAGGTTGGGGTGATGCAACGGGTTGGCATAAGCCAAAATTCCATTTAGATGATTTTGTATCGCTTAACAATACGAAACAGCCAGTTGTTTTTAGTTTTGTTTGCAATACTGCAGATTTTGGCAATGAATCTAATCCTTTTTGTTTTGGGGAGTCTTTGATTACGTCTGGCACTTTATTGAATCCATCTGGTGCTGTTGCAATGATTGGTCCATCTGATCTTGATACAGATACACGATTTAATAATGTTATGTGTGGTGCTATATGGGATGATTTACTTGAAGAAAGGGTTAGCGAGCTTGCTCCAGCACTACATTGCGGTAAAAGAGCTGTTTATAATGAATTTAAAGACTTAGTCGTAGGTCTCAATCCAACTAATATACCTTATTTTTATCACCATGTTTATGTTGTTTTAGGTGATCCTAGTTTACCTGTATGGCTAAAAAAGCCAGGAACTATGCTTTCAGATTTTGACTCAGACTTAAATTTAGATAATTCTTATATTTCAACTACAATAACAGATGAATCAGGAAATTCATTAAGTGATGTTGTAGGTGTGGTTATTCATGATGGAGCTATAATTGGCAAGGGGATTTCTAATCATGCTGGATATATGAGTGTAGAATTTTCTGATATTGGAACTCCCAGTACACTCAAATTTTATTTAAATAAAGCTCAATATAGACAAAAAGAATACTCCTTAGAATATACTTCTAACAATAATGACCCTATGCCAGACTTAGAGTTTCCAACGCCTATTGTAGGTGATGAACCACAATATGTTTTTCTAGATTCTAATTCAAGCCATGAATTAGCTCCTGATTATAATTGGATTGAAATAAGTGAGTTAGGCCAAAACCTTAATTTAATTGATGATAGTAGTGTAACAATCAATATAGGTTTTGATTTTAGATATTATGATCGCTCATACAGTAGTATAACAGTAGGTTCAAATGGGTGGGCTTCATTTCTTCCGTGTCTTAATGGAGATGGTGTTGAGCCAGATTGCGAAGTTTTAAATTATTTTTTTAATAATTCTATTGGTTTTCCAATAGGTCCTTATGGGTTACTCGCTCCATTTTACGATGATTTAGATGATAATGGAGGGACAGAACCTTTTAATGTGTATGCATACCTTGATGAGGCTAATCATCAATTTATTATTCAGTGGGATAATATTGCAAATGGGCAAACAGATGAAGATTGCGTTGTAGGTGATGATACTTCATGCCAAAAAGAAACTTTCCAAGTTATATTGTATGATCCAGCTTATCATCAATATGGATCTACGGATAATGGTATAATTTTGTTTCAATATCAAGAAATTTATGATATTGATGACCATGGCTGTACAATCGGGATAGAGTCTCCTGATAAAAATCAGGGTCTTCAATATCTTTTTAATTATTCTTACAACGATAATGCAAGCACCCTAGCGAATAATCTTGCTATAAAGTTTTTTGTCATTGATAATCCTACATTAGATAATGAGTTGTCTGTTAATATTCCTGAATATTTCAAAATTAATTCAGCATATCCTAATCCTTTTAATCCTTCAATTAATATTGATTTTTCAGTTCAAAATACGAGTTCTATCATGATATCTGTTTTTGACATTAATGGTCGTAAGGTGCAAGATTTATATGAAGGAGTTGTTTTGAGTGGAGATCATAGCATTGTATGGGAGCCAAATTCAAAGATTTCATCAGGTGTATATTTTATAAGATTAGAATCTTTAAATCAAGGTATTGGGACAATGAAGCAAATTACTTTTTTAAAGTAGGAATGTTTTTTGTTCTTCTAATCCTATTTTTTCATCCTTTTCTATATCGCAAACAAGATATTTAGATGAATTTTTTGAATTAGCAGATATAAATAATGATTTAACAATAAACGTTAGAGATATTATATTATTAGTGAATATTATTTTAGAATAAAATATAGGAGTGGTTATGAATTTACAAAATAGTTTAATTGCTTTAACTTTAATATTAGCATTGTCATTTTCAGAGGAGTCTGTTTTTAAAGTTAATGGAATGATGTGTGAAAGGGGTTGTGCTTATAAAGTTAATTCAATAGTGAATTCAATTGATGGAATTAAAAATTGTCAAGTTAATTTTGAAAAAGGTACTGTAGTGGTTAATTATGACCCTGAAAAAACTAATGATCAAATTATTTTAACAAAGCTAGAGACTGAAACTACGTATAAAATTATAAAAATTAAAAAACGCAGTTTCCTTGGATGGTTTAAAAGCCTTATTAGTTAAAAAGCTTAAATCTAGTTATTACCAAAATTAAAAATATACAATCTGTTGCTGTTGGGCTAGCTATCCATAAAGATAAGATATTGTCTTATGAAGTTGAAGATAAAATTTCAAAGAAAAGATTTTATAGACTTATTGGTGGCCATATAGAATATGGAGAGTATTCAAAAGATGCTCTAGAAAGAGAGTTTAAAGAAGAGGTTGGTCAGGATATAAAAATTATTAAAAAGCTAGAGGTTTTTGAAAATCTTTTTTTTTATAAAGGTGAGGCTCAGCATGAGTTTGTTTCTTTATTTCTTGTTGAATTTATAAATAAAGAAGTCTATAGCATGAAAGATATTGTAGGAGTTGAAAAATCAGTTCAAGCTTTTATAGCTAATTGGCAACTGATTAGTGATTTTAGAATTGGAAAAAAGAAAATTTATCCTCCTCAAATTTTAAAATATGTATAGGGGGCGTATATGTTTCTAATTATTTCGAGTAGTTTGAATCCTTCCAGCAATAGCAGAAAAATGGGGCTTTTTTTAAATAAAGAATTAAAATCTAAAAATGTTTCTTGTGATTTTTTGGATTTGCAGAATTATAGTATTCCTTTTTGTGGTGATAAGTCTGCCTACGATAATATTCATGTCAAAAATATAAAAGAAAAGATTCTTAATGCTAAAACAATTGTAATCTGTAGCCCTATATATAATTATGATTTAAGTGCTAGTATAAAAAATATTCTTGAACTTACGGGTAAGGCTTGGTATGAAAAAAATGTTGGGTTTTTATGTGCTGCAGGAGGCAAATCTTCATATATGTCTCCTATGTCATTCATGAATAGTATGATATTAGATTTCCGCTGCTTAATTATTCCTCAATTTGTTTATGCTCTAGGTTCTGATTTTGATGAAAGCCGAATTATAAGTAAAGATATAAAGGAAAGAATTTTAAGCTTAGCTAATTATGCTGTGTTATTAAATGATAAATTAAGATAGTTTATTACTATGCTTATGATTCTCATGTATTCATTGATCTCTTTAGTCTTTTCAGAATTTGAGTCTATATTGCCTGATTTTAAGATTCAAAAATTTAATATTGAAAGAAATGGTAGAGATATAGACATAACGATAGTAAAAATAAATCCAGATAAATATAAAATGGAGATATATCATAATGATGATAAAAATTTAACTATTAAAGATATAGCTATAAGAGAAGGGTATGTTCTTTTATTTAATTCTGGTATGTTTGACGTTGATTATAAAAGTAGTATGGGGTTTTTAAAAAGTAAAGGTAATATCCTTAATAGCAAGAATCACCCTCAGTATTTATCTGTTATTGCGTTTGACCCTATTAGAACAGATTACCCTAATTTTTATATGTATGATTTAGAATCAATTTCTATTGATTCAATTAATTCAATGTATGGCTCGGTTATCCAAAATTTACGTCTAATTAAAAGGCCTCGAGAAAATAGATGGCCAAAACAAAGCAAAGAATGGATGGAGCTTGCTATTGGTCAAGATACTTCAAATAATATTTTATTAATATATTGCCATTCATATATATCAATGCATGAACTAAATGAAGTTCTTTTAGGCTTACCAATAGATTTGCAGGTTGCGCAACACCTTGAAGGTAATTTAGTAGCACAGTTTTATTTGAGTACAGATTCAATGCAAGTCGATTATGATTACGGCCATTATGTCCCAAACCTTATAGGTTTTAAGATAAAGTAGTTTTATGGTATATGAAATTACAGTTTTTGATGTTTTTTATAGGTTTTCTTTAATATAATAGATTAATTTATTGTGATATACCTCATATTTTTGAAGAGAATATTATTGTAACGTGTAAACAGGAAAAATTAATGAAGAAAATATTTGTCATATTATTTTTAAACTGCATTTATATGTCAAACGTAGATCTCTATTTGGATCGCATAGATTATATAGATTCTGATACTGTAGATTTATATATAAAAATGGATAGCGATACACCTATTGCAAGTTTTAATTTTACTCTTAATGGTTTTGGGAATATCCTTAAATCAGAATCTATATCAGAAACATGCTTAGCTTTTCAAAAGTTTGAAAGTATTAGTTTTGTTGATGGCTACTTTAGTGGTGGCGACCTAGATGGTGATATAATAGGTAATGGTGATAACCTTCCTTTACTTACAATTAGAGCAAGTTATAACAGTCAGTATTTAGATGGTCAATATCTAACTGTTAAAGACATTTCTCCTGGTTTTGATAATATTGAAACTCATTTTTATACTATAAATGAGAATGGAGAGCTGTCTGAAATAACCTATAATTGGATTCCTATGATATGGATATTAGGAATTGATGTTGATGATAATATTATTCCTTGGTCAGGGCAAGATTGTAATGGCAACATATGGGGAACAGCTTCCGAGGATGATTGTGGTGTTTGTTCAGGCGGAGACACTAATCATGCTGAAAATTCTGACAAAGATTGTTCAGGCATTTGTTTTGGTGATGCACAATTGCTATCTTATTTTCGTGATTTTGATGGTGATGGTTTGATAGGTGATGATTTAGTTCTTTGTGGAGAATCTGATATATGTAGTAGTCAAGATGACGTTCCGCAATATTACAATGATGATTTTGAGCAATATTTTGATTGTATTTTAAATACAGCAGGATATGATTCTGAGCCTGACTGTCCAAATTTATGCAGTGGAGGGAATCAGCAAATTCAAACAGGTCAAGATTCTTGCCTTGATGATTGTGGTGTTTGTCTAGGTGAGAATTCTAATAAAGATTGTTCAGGTGTTTGTTTTGGCTTAAATGAAAATAATGATTGGTATGCTGATTGTGATATTGATGGTTTGGCAGATAATAATAATTCAATTTCAATTTGCGGATATCCTGTTGATAATGATGTGAATACTGTTTGTGGATTTATTCCAGATTGTAGCAATGACAGTAGCTTGTTATGTGGATTGATTTCAATAGACCCCAATAATCATAGTTTTGATGCTAGTCCAAATTGCACATCTAATTCAATTGATTTATGTGGCGTTTGTGATGGTTTTAATCAATACAGGGACTGTCAAGGACAGTGCGCCATATGGACTCCTATATGCACAGATCCTAGTTATGACAATTATCAAGGAAGTTTAGCGTGTGATGGATATATAGGTTTAGATTCTAATTCACTTTTTGCATATAATCATGGTATTGATGACTGTGGTGTTTGCTCTGGAAATAATGAAAGTTGTACTGGTTGTACAGATAGTAATGCAACAAATTACTGTGAAGATTGTACTATTTATGATGGTAGCTGTACGTTTATTTTATATCCCGGAGATGTTGATAGGAATGGTGTTGTTGATGAAAATGATATTGATGGTTTAGGTATATTCTGGCATCAATATGGTAATCCTAGAGATAACCAGTCTATAGATTGGTATATGCATTATGCAACAGATGACTGGGAAGATATTTGTGCTGCCTATGCGGACACTAATGGTGATGGATATATTAATCATTTAGATTTATCTGCAATATTGTATAATTGGGGCAGAGTTGTCCCTGACAATCAATTTACGCAATCTTCATCTATTTGCTATAATGTTGAAGAGGTTGGAGATTACAGACAGAATTTTCTAGATATATTTAATCAGTTGGACTCTTTCAATCAAAATGATGCAGCTAAAAGAGAAGTTATTAATTACTTATCAAGCTTACTTGAAGTAGATTTTCAGCCAGGTGAATTTCATTTGTATCAAAATTTCCCAAATCCTTTTAACCCTATAACAACGATTAATTTTGATATTAATGTGAGCTCTGAGGTTTATTTGTATATATATAACATCAAAGGCCAATTGATTGATGAATATGAATTTGGGTCTTTATCTCCAGGTTTATACCAATATGATTTTAATGCTTCTAATTTCAATTCGGGTATGTATGTGTATACTATTAAAACATCATCAGGGATTATTGAAAATAAAAAAATGATTCTTGTTAAGTGAGATGTTTAACATCAAATATATTTTTTCAAACTCAGTAGTTTTATTTTGTATATTTTTTCTTTCAGGGTGCGATGAAGATTATATCAGTTCTTTATCTAATGATAGACCTATTATCTCTTTAGAGTTATTGGATCAAATAGATGATGTGTATTTTGGTGAGAGCATTGATGATTTAGAAGTCATTTTAAGTGTACGCAATGTACCTGCTATCAGCTTATTAGCGTTTACTGTAGAGGTTGAATCCAATTTTTTATATCCTGATAGTATCGCTGAGCCACAGTTTGACGAGAATAATCTTTTTTATAATATTAATCCTTCACCAAATATCAGGTCTATACTAAATCCAGTTAACAATACATTAAATCCAAGATTTGAAATTAATATTGGGTTTGAAAATTCCAATGATGAAGACCTATTAAATTTTGATAGTGATCAAGTAGATTATACTATTGGAGATGGTGAAATAGCTAGATTGTTTTTGAGTGGCCTTAATGGGAGTACAATCTTTAATGTTTCTATTGATGAAGTTATAAGCTACGAAGGTGATGATATTAATTTTAATAACTGGATTATTCAGACCCCTATAACTGTTGGGGCTTCTGTTCCGGAATTAAGTTTTAGCAATATTGTTTATGATTTTGAAGAATCAACCTTAGAGGTTGATTTAAATGTTAAGAATTTGCCTAAAATCACTGAATCTGAAATAATAATTGATTATGATTCTGAGGTTCTTTCTTTTATTGATGACGTTTTGATTGAAGGAGAAATTATTGCTAGTGGCTTTGATGTAGCATTGAATAGCATAGACGGTTCATCTCTATTATTTAGTTTTAAGTATAGTGATGGAAATTTAGGTAAATATATTGAAGGAGAAGGTAACCTCACTAAACTAAGATTTTATCTAGCTTCAGACTTTTTGGTAGATATGTTCCAAAATTCGTATTCTAGCCCTTTTGAATTTGGGCTCACATTCAATTCAGCTATTTTCGATGTATGTGGAGATTGTGGATTAGATGTAATATCGAGTGAGTATTTTTTTTATGATACATTTATTTGGGATTCATTTATTGAGGATATGCAATTTGGGTGTACAAATCCTCTATCTGATAATTATAATTCTAATGCAAATATTGATAACAATTTATGTCAATAAAAGTAATAGTGTTAGTTAATGTTTAAATCATGTAACTATTTGTAAATAGGATGATTTTAACAATTATTTTCTTTAATGTATAGTATAGCACAAAAGGATATATTGTTATTATGAGATGCATACAAAAAATTTCAGTAGTACTTATTATATTTTCATTTA
>PAHI01000026.1 GCA_002705575.1 Fidelibacterota bacterium
ATGAAATTCTTCTTCATTCTGATTTAGAAGTGTTACACCATTATCATTATAACCTGGAATGACATTATGTGTTAAACTTGGATCAGAAAAATAAAAATGATATGAATTATTATTGTATCCATTAACGTTTGAATTTAACTTAACTAAAACCCAATCAACATCTATTTCATTAGAAATATATACAGGATTATCATCTGAATCACACGAAAATATAAAAAGGGAAATAAATAATAAGATAAAATTTTTCATTGGTTTTGTGTTGTTTTTCTCTACTCCACTGTGACGGACTTAGCAAGATTTCTAGGTTGGTCAACATTACAGCCTTTAATAACAGCAATATGATATGCAAGAAGTTGCAAAGGTATAGATGTTAAAATTGGAGTTAAAGAATTATGAAAGTCAGATATATTTTCAAGATAAATATAATGATCGCTTAAAGATATTAACTCCTTTGAATCTACTGAACTTATAACAATAAGCTTTCCTCCTCTAGATTTAACCTCTTCAATATTTGATAAAATTTTATTGAATCCTTTTTTAGTCACAATGACAACAACAGGCATTTTATCATCAATTAAAGCAATAGGACCATGTTTCATTTCTGCTGCAGGGTAACCTTCTGCATGTATATATGATATTTCCTTTAGCTTTAAAGCTCCCTCTAAGGCGACTGGAAATTGATAGCCTCTACCTAAATACAGGAAATTAGAATGATTCGAATATGATTTTGAAATCTCTAAAATCTGATCAGATAGTTTCAAAAGCTCTTTAATTGCTTTTGGCAGCCTTTTTATATCTGATGCAATCTTTGCACTTTTATCATGACCTCTTTCTTGAGCAATAAAATTACCCAATAATGACATCATAACAACTTGCGATGTAAAAGCTTTAGTTGAAGCCACCCCAATTTCAGGACCAGCATGCATATAAACTCCACAATCAGTTTCTCTGGCAATCGTACTACCTACGACATTAACTACCCCTAAAGTTAAGGCTCCTACATCTTTAGCTTTACGAATAGCTGCCAAAGTATCTGCAGTTTCACCAGATTGACTAATTGCTATTACTAATGAATTTGGATTTAAATGTTTATTTCTATATCGAAATTCAGAAGCATATTCAACTTTGACAGGTTTTTGCAATACTGCTTCTAGTATATAGCTTCCAATTTGAGCAGCATGCCATGATGTACCGCAAGCAGTTATATATATATTTTGTCTACTTACAATATCCTTAATCCAATCATAAACTCCACCTAATTTTATATTATTATTAGCATCTATCCTTCCTCTGAATGATTCTTGGATAGAATTTGGCTGCTCAAAAATCTCTTTAAGCATGAAATGTTTGTAATTACCCTTTTCTATTTGTTCAAGAGTAAACTCAATCTCTTTAACCTCTTTTATAATCTCATTATCATGCTCTATATGCTTAATAGAATACTTATCTTTCGAGATGTCTATAATTTCTTCATCTTCAAGATAAAGTATGTTTCTTGTGTGCTCCATAACAGCTGAAACATCTGAGCCAATAAAATATTCTCCTTTCCCTATACCAACAACTAGTGGGCTACCATGCCTTGCAGCAATAATTTTATCAGGCTCATCTTTACAAAGAACAACAATACCATAAGCGCCAACAACTTCTTTCAATGCTGCTTTAACTGTATCATAAAAACTTAAATTTTTTGTCTTATATAAATAGCCAATAAATTGAACGAGAACTTCAGTATCAGTATCACTACTAAAACTTACATTTTTTGAAATAAGAAATTCTTTAATCGCATAATGATTTTCAATAATCCCATTATGAATAAGGCTAAACTTTTCACTAGAATCTGAATGAGGATGTGCATTCTTAGTATTAGGCTCTCCATGAGTTGCCCATCTAGTATGTCCTATCCCAATACTTCCATTATGGTTTTTTTTATTTGCATCCAATTCTAAATCAGAAACCTTTCCTTTACATTTAGTAGTTTTAAGATTTTGTCCTTCAAAGGTACAAATACCTGCAGAGTCATAACCTCTATATTCTAATCTTTTTAGGCCTTTGATTAATATATCTGAAGCTTTCCTATTACCTATATATCCAACAATTCCACACATCAGCTTAAATCCTTTTTAATTATTCCCATTCAATGGTACCTGGTGGCTTAGAAGTTATATCATAAACAACTCTATTTACACCTTTAACCTCATTAATAATCTTATTAGAAACCATTTGCAAAACACTTTCTGGCATTCTATACCAATCTGCAGTCATTCCATCTTTACTTGTAACTGCTCTTAGTGCAATTAAATTCTCATACGTTCTCCCATCTCCCATTACTCCTACAGTTTTAATGGGTATTAAGACAGCAAAAGCTTGCCAAATATTATTATACTCGCCTTTATCAACCAAGGTTTTAATAAAAATATCATCAGCTTCTTTTAACATATCTATTCTAGTTTGGGTTATTTCTCCAATAATTCTAACAGCTAATCCTGGACCTGGAAATGGATGTCTATCAATAAGGAAGTCAGGAATGGCAAGCTCTTTACCTACCTCTCTGACTTCATCTTTGAATAAATCTCTTAATGGCTCAATCAATTCAAAATTCAACTTATCAGGTAACCCTCCAACATTATGATGAGACTTAATAGTAACAGAGTTATCACTTCCACCAGACTCAATAACATCAGGATACAATGTACCTTGAGCAAGAAACTCAATACCTTCAATATTTTTTGACACCTCATCAAAAGTATCCACAAATAGCTTCCCAATTATCTTTCTTTTTTGCTCTGGATCTTCTACCCCCTTTAAAGAATCTAAAAATATCTTAGAAGCATCAATACATTCTATATCCATTCCTAAACCATCTTTTAAGGAACTCATAACTTCAACTTCTTCATTTTTTCTTAAAAGTCCATGATTTACAAAAACAAACTTTGCCTGACCTTTAACGGCCTTATTAATTAAAGCTCCCATAACTGAAGAATCTACTCCTCCACTAATACCGCAAATAACATTTTTATCACCTACTTTATTTTTAATGTTATTTAGTGCATCTTTTATAAAATTTTGAGGTGTCCAAGAAGGCTTACAATTTGCAATTTTAAACAAAAAATTAGATAGAATTTTATCTCCTTCAACAGTATGAATTACTTCAGGATGAAACTGAACACCATAATATTCATTTCTTTTATGCTTTATTGCAGCTAATACGTTGTTATCAGAATAAGCGATAGGACTCCACTCTTTATCAAAAGATATAATTTTATCTCCATGACTCATCCAAACAGCAGTTTCATCTTTAACTCCGTCAAACAATAAATCACTATTCAAAATTCTAATATTCATATGACCAAATTCTCTTATTTTAGAAGGCTCTACCTTACCACCAAAATTTTGAATAAGTAATTGCATACCATAACAAATACCTAATATTGGAATATTAAAATCAAAAATATTTTTATTCAATTTATATGAAGACTTACCATAAACACTCATCGGACCACCTGAAAGGATTAAACCATCAAAACTTTTTTGTTTAATTTTACTTAAAGAACTATTATGAGGAATAACTTCCGAGTAAACATTTAACTCTCTAATACGCCTAGCAATCAACTGGGTATACTGAGAACCATAATCTAAAATTAATATTTTACTATAATTATTCATTTAACTCTATTTTAAATTAAAAAAATTAATCATCTGCGATAATCTCTCTTTTAGCTCATACCTAGGAATAATAGCATCTATAAAACCTTTTTTAATAAGAAATTCCGCTCTTTGAAAGCCCTTTGGAAGATCTTGACCTATTGTCTGCTTTATAACTCTAGCTCCTGCAAATCCAATCAATGCATTAGGCTCTGAAATAATCAAATCTGCCTGCATTGCATAACTAGCAGTCACACCCCCAGTAGTAGGGTCAGTTAGTATAGAAATAAATAATCCTTTATTTTTAGAAAACTGAGCAATTTTAGTTGATATTTTAGCTAACTGCATTAAACTTATTGCACCTTCTTGCATACGAGCCCCTCCAGATGAACAAATAATAATTAAGGGTAATTTGTTTTTATTAGCGTAATCTATACCAACAACAATTTTCTCGCCAACAACTGAACCTAAACTTCCACCTATAAAAGAAAAATTCATAATACATAGAACACATTCATTGCCACCTATAGCACCATTATAAACTTTTACAGCATCTGCCTCATTTGTCTTTTGCTGAGCTTCCTTAATTTGCTTAGTATAGTTTTTACTGGCCTCAAAATCTAATATATTTTTTGATTTTAAACCTTCAGCTAATTGGTCGCATTCCAAGCTATCTAACAATAATTTCTCATAAAGGTAACTGGGCATCCGTAAATGAAAGTTACAATGAGAACAAACATAAAATTTCTGCATTAAAATACCTGAATAAAGCACCTCACCACAGTTAGAGCATTTTTGCCACTTGCCTTCTTCAATATCTTTCTTATTAAAAGTTGTTATTTTTGCTATCTTTCTTCTATACCATTCAGTCATAACAAATCCATCTTATATAAAATAGCATCAGAACCATCACTGTAATATTTTTTCCTTAATCCATTTTTTTTAAATCCAATTCCTTCATATAACAATATAGCACTTTCATTAAATTCACTAACCTCTAAAACCATTGAATCTAAATCTATAACATCAATACAATTTTTAATCATTTTATAAGCTAATCCATTTCTACGAAAACATGATTTGACTGCAATATTATTAATTTGAAAATCTTTTTCTAAAACCCATCCAAAAAGATATCCTAATACATTATTATTTTTCAAATATACCCAATTAGAAGATACATTATTATTTATTTCATTCAAAAAAGATTCATAAGACCACGGAGTGTCAAAACACTCTGTTTCAATGCCAACAATATCTTTTAAATGATTAATTTTAGCTTTTTCTATCATTTATCTGAACGTATTTATTGCTTGACAAATATATTGGATTAATTGAACTATTATAATCTTTGGCAATCTCTTTATAATTAGCTATTGCATACTCACCAATCATAATAGAGCTCAACTTAAATTCTTTATAATTAGATTGTTTTATCTTATTGCAAGAATAGCCATAAATAGGAGATTCTATGGTTTTTAAATTTTCTATAGTTTCTATAAATGGATCACCTACTTTCTTTAAGCTTTTAAATTCCTGGACGAAACATTTATTTTTAAATGAGCTTAAAATTAAAAAATGAACACCTCTGTGATTAATTTTAAGATTCATGCTCTGAAATGTTGGAACGGGAGCTATTTTAATTTTAGAGGCAAAAACCATACCTTTTACAATACTAATTGCAGATCTAAGGCCTGTAAATGATCCAGGGCCAACAGAAACTGCAAAACAATCAATCTCTTTTATATTATCGAAGTCTTTAATTATAGCTTGCAATAAAAATGGGATACTATCTGAATTACTTTTTTCTGAAAATGTGTCAATAACATTTTCTAGTTTATTATCTTTAAAAGATGAAACACTACAAATATTCGATGAGGATTCTATTGCAACTATATTCATATAAACTTTATTTTTCGTCTATAATTATTTATATGTGTAAACTTCAATTTTAACGCATAACCTGGTATAACATCTTCTAATATCTCTGGCCACTCTATAACAACTATAGAATCAGAATTAAAATAATCAATTATTCCAATATTAATCCATCTATTAATATCTTTCTCACGATAGCAATCAATATGAATTATTTTTTTTGAAGCCTCGTATTCATTTACAAGTGAAAAAGTTGGAGACGTAACCTCAAATTTAAAATCAAAACCTTTTAAGAGTCCTTTAACAAAAGTCGTTTTCCCTGAACCTAAATCTCCAAAAAGTAATAAAATATCGCCTGAATCTAACTTACTAGAAAATGATTTTCCAAAATCCATTGTATCATTAAAACTATTACTAATAAAACTTTTTTTAATCATTTAAGCTCCAATACTGGCAACAACAATTCATCAATAGAAACTCCACCATGTTGATAGCTATTAATATATAAATTTTTATACTTATTATAATCATTAGGGTAAACGAAATAATATCCGGGCTTAGCAATAATATAATTTTCATTTAGAGAGGCTATAGGGAGATGATAATCTGAAGGATTTTTTATCAATATCCCTTCTTTATTACTAACATTTAAATTTATTCCTTTTTTATATCTAAGACCGCTTGAAGTATTCTTATCTGCCTTAATAATAGTAGGCCTATTAACTATAGTAGTACCATGATCACTAGTAATAATTATTTTTCTATTATTTTTTTTAAACTCAATAAGAGTTTTATATAGCCAAGAATCTTCAAACCAATTCAAAACCTCTTTCCTATATGAATGATCATTGGGTATTATTTCCTTTATAATTTTAGATTTAGAAAATGAATGTCCTAATATATCAATAAAATTTACAACAATTGATATGCAATCGATACTTCTATACTCTTTTATTTTATTATATAATTTATTACCTTGATTCAACTCCACTATTTTCTCATAATGATTTGAAATATGATCAAAAGAGTTTGACTTTAAATATTCTTTAAAAAAAATATTTTCAAAGTGATTTAACTTAGATTCATTTTCCATCATTTGCTTCCATTCAAAAGGAAATTTATCTTTTAATTCATCTGGAAATAGACCTGAAAAAATAGAATTTCTTGAATATTGTGTTGAAGTTGGAAGAAACGATAAAGCAGAACTAATTTTAACCTCAAAATCTGAGCATAACTTTTGCAATAAAAACTTTGCTTGATCGTATCTAAGACAATCTAAAACAATTAATGCAGTTTTCTGATTTGAACGAAAAGAAGGTTCTAAATATTTTTTAATAAATTTATTAGGGAAAAAGTCACTGTTAAGCAAATCAGTGTAATTTTTCTCAAAATAATTAACGAAGTTTTTATCAGTACTGTTTTTTAAATCTTTTAAAAAAGGTTTTATAGCCTCATCATTTATACTATCTATTTCCAATTCCCAATCAATAATCTTATCAATCATATCAAGCCATTCATCAATATTTGAAATAGATTTTATTGATTCTTGGATAGAGTTATATTCATCTAAAAATTGCTTAATCATTTTATTAGTACGTATTTTATCTGAATCAACATTCTTTTTACATGATAAAAAAATTTGAACTGGACTAACTGGCTTTATTAGATAGTCAGATATTTGTGAAGCAATAGCTTCATCCATAAGCCATTCTTCTTCATTTTTTGTTATCATAATTACAGGAATAGCTGGATTGATTTTTTTTATTTTCTGCAAAGTCTCAATACCATCCATACCAGCCATCATTTCATCCAATAAAACAACATCATATCTATTTTTTTTGCATAATGAAAATGCCTCTTCTCCAGAAGAAACAGTTTCAACATTAAAACCTTTATCTTCTAAAAAAATGACATGAGATTTCAAAAGATTTATTTCATCATCAGCCCAAAGTATTTTAACATAATCAGACATCATTTTTTATTTCGATTTTAGAGTATAAATACCATCCCAGTCTTCAGAAGGAGGATTTTCTTTAAACTCATTACATCTATCTATAAAAAACAAACTCGGAGTAGTTGGCCTTCCTATATATTGTTCTTCAAGTTTATCACATTTTTGAAATAATTTAATAGCATCATCCCATTTCTGTTTTTTATATAAAGATACTGCCTTATCCCACAAAGGAATTAGCTCATTATAATTTGATGGCTCTTTGCCTATTTCGCTAATAAGCTCAAAAGTTTTAACAGGATTTTTTTTACCTTTAACTCTAACATGATCTAAATGCCTATATAAAAATTTATCTTTTGTAGCTTCATAAATCTTTTCGCCTACTTGACTTTCAATTCCATATTGTTTTGCTCCCGACTCTAATCTTGCTGTTGTATTTACAGCGTCACCCATCATTGTATAAGACATCCTTACTGAAGAACCCATATTACCTGCTACAATTTGTCCTGTATTCAAACCAATACGATGTCGCATATTATGGACAACTTCAGGCCATTTATCTCCTTCATTTTTCCATTTATTCCTAAGTTCTTCCAATTTATCATTCATTTGACATATTGATAATGCACCTCTATATTCATGATCCTTCATACTGATAGGTGAACCAAAAATAGCAATAATTGCATCACCTATATATTTATCAAGAGTGCCACCGTTATCTAAAAGTATATTTGTCATTTCTTCCAGATATTCATTTAATAATTCAACCAGTTGTGGAGGAGTCATTTTTTCTGAAAAAGATGAAAAACTAGCAATATCAGAAAAGAAACATGTATTATATACATCTACCCCTCCAAGCTGAGGAGTTTGTTTTGACTCATACATCTGATCAACAAGCTTAGGTGAAACAAATGTACCAAAGGTATCTTTTAAAAACTTTTTATTTTGTCCTTCTGTGTACAATTTATAAGATAAATTCAAACTATATGGAATTAAAATTGAAACCATAGGTAATACTGTAGGAACAATATTAGAGATACTTAAAATTGTTTTAATATTTTTTTCGTCATTGAAAACATAATTTAAAAACCATAAGAAATCACCTGTAAATTCTGCCACAGAATAATTAAACCATAAAAATAGCAATAATAACATACTAAAAGTGCTGCCAAAAGTTTTAAAGTTTGAGACTATTAAAAGAGTTGAAAAAACTATAGCTATCACTAAACCCAAATGTTTAAACCAATTATGAGAATTAATATCTAGCTCATTGTAACTAGAACTAATATAAGAATTATGCAATAATTGCTGGATTGCATTTGCATGTATATCTACTCCTGGCATTAAAAAATGACCTGCATCTGTATTCATTAAAGGGACACTCTTGAAATCTTGATCTTCAGCTAAAGACGTCCCTATTACAACAATTTTATCTTCAAAAACTTGATTGCCTGTCCACTTCATAATATTCACCCAATCATCATCAACTTCATTAAGCTCATAATCAGGAACATATAACTCTTCATCTTCATCCCACAAACATTCCCCAAGACATGTTTCTTCGTCATCAATGACTTGGCTTAATGGTAAATTCGCAAAAGTTCCAGAGCTACCTAATGCTTTTGATGAAACTCCATAATAATTCAATAAAAACCCTGCCTTACTACCATATGTATTTATATCTATATTATTCCCAACTCTTGTCTTTCTAGTTAAATTATCATAAATAGGCATGACTGAATTACTTTCTTCACCATAATAAGATAAAACAGATTCTACAGCTAATGAATAATTGTATTTATCTGTGCCGCGAATCTTTTGATATATAGGGTATCTTCGCAAAAAACCATCTTTATCAAGAGCAATATCAACCATACCAAAATCAGGACTAATAAAGTTTTTTTCTGGCAAAGAGATTGTGTTGCTTGGCTCCAATATAAAATATCCTTGCGTACTATTAGGATCAAAAGAAATCCTTCCTGATAATATAACATCCGTATTATATGTTTTTTTTACATCTATAATAGCGCTAGCAAGTTCTTTGTCCTGATCCTTTATAGGAAATTCTTTTTCTAATTTTTCCTTATCTTCTATACTTGAATACTTACCTTCTAACAACTCATCTCTGACACCAATACTTCTAATAGTACTTAAATCAGGAGCATCAAAAACATAATCCAAGACAATAACTCTTGCACCTAAACTTGCAATATTTTTTATAGCTTTCGCATATACTTTTCCCCTAGGATAAGGATAAGAAAATTTTCGACTCAACAGTTCATAAGTCTGATCATCTCCATAAACTATTGCAACATTTAAATCTTCTCTTTTATTTTCATAAATTGACTTTCTTACCTGAAATTTAAAATCATACATCTTAAGTTCAAGAAAACTAAAGACTCCAACAAAATGTAATAAAAATATTAAAATCACTGATGTTAAAGCAATAATAGATAAAGACACCAAATTCTTAAATGAGAAAGTTTTTTTTAAACGTTTAATCATATTTTCTATTTTTAGATTCATTTCACTAAAACTCGTAACCAAACCTAATCAAAGCTGTAGAATTATTATACCTCTTTTCACCAACAATATCTTTAAGCGAAGCTTTATAATCAAAAGTTAAATAAAAGTCTTCAAAAATATAATTAACAGTTGAACACGATATTCCTAATTGATTGAAGTCAATTATACCTTCTGCCATAGAAAAGTGTAATCCAAAATTTATTTTATCAAAAATAACAAAAGATTTAAATAGCACTTCAAAATCTAAATTACTCAATTCTTGTTTAGCAAATAATATATCAGAATAATTCAACTCAAAATTTTCAATATTAGTATTAGCGTCCTGTATGTCATAGTCTCCATCATTACATGCTTGGACATCACTATTACACGTAAATACATTCTCTAAATTAATATCACGAACCCTATAATAATTAGATATATCCAAACCATAATCAAAAGAGGTTTTGCTGTATCCAAAAACAGTACTACTAAATGGAGAAAACGATGATTGCAGGCTGAAATTAACCGTACTTGTCTCCGTCCTAGGCGATATATATGGGAAGTCATCATAATCATTGCCAGACTCTATAGATGTAAGAATATTCTCATCTGCAACAAGATCATCTTTTTTTGATTTATAATAACTAATAGTAAAATTATGGCTACCATAATACTCAAAAGGAGTCGTTAACGAAAAATTATATTGTAAAGTTTCTGTTTTTTCTTTTCTACTATCTATATCAATACTAGTCGTTCCATCTAGTTCTTCATATTCAACAAAATCATTAGAAAAAACACCGTTTGTCCTACTTTGATAACTTATTGCAGATCCTAATCTAGCTAAGCCTGCTCCTGGCGAAAAATTCATTAATATATCAAATTTATTTGTTTTACCTTTTTCCTTATTATCAAAAGCAACGTCTTCTTCAGTTAATTTATATCTTAAGTTAACATACAGCTGATTATCTAGTAGTGCAATTTTATCAGAAAGTATTTGTTCTCTTATATCTTTCTGTAAATAGATATTACCTAAAGTATTGTACTCAGGTCCAATTTGATTTAATTTATAAGAAATTTTATGGCCATAATAATCTCCCTCAAATTGTACATGATATGCTAGAGAAGGCATTGTCAGAATATTAAAAATACTTGAACCTCCAACTATATCAATAGGAATAAGAGGAACTTGATTTATACCCGTCTGAAATAAACTTTCATATTCTGCCAATTTTAATATATCTTCAGGAATAGCATAACCATCTATCAAATCATCCTGAGGATCTCCACCTAAAGTATCGAGTGCTTCATAAGTCAAAACAGGATCCCAGGTATTTTCATTTAAAAGACTCAAAGAAAACCCAGTTTCAAATTTTAGCCTATCTCTATCAAATAAAGCTTCAAAATCTCCACCAATTATAAAATTATCTTTTGGTCTGCTTCCTTGCCAGTCAGATGTTAAAATATTCATATTAAAAAAGAAGACCCAGTGTCCTCCACCTTGATCGCAATCAGTTTTATTTGTAAAGTTATCTAAGGTGCTGTCTGTAACTTCACCTGTAATATCATCAACTCTATAACATACACCCTGCAATAGCCATTCACCACCATTCTCAGCACATTGATTAGCATCTAGGTACTGATCTGGCAATACAGAACACTCACCTTCACCTAAAAGTGTGCTATTAAAAATCTGAGGATATTTATTTTTCAAATCAGAATATAAAATATAATTTGTAGTAATAGTTTCTTCTTGAGTTACATACTCTCCTGTTTGACTGTCAATCAAAAAATCTCCAGTTTGATCATCAGTCAGTGTATCTAAAACTATAGACTCATAAGAAGAATATATATAGGATTGATTATCAATATATTCATTTAATGAATTAGGAATTTGGATAACAGACCCAGCAACTTCTTGATAAACTGAAGCAATGTTATCCTTTGACTTTAAAACACTAAAAGCCATCTTCATATTATTTTTAATAGGAAACTGTACATTAAATGCTGTCAACTTCCTTGCAAAGGTATAATCACCGCGATCTATACTAAAAGATGGATTGTTTAAAGTAATTGAACCATCATCATTATAGATGGGATCAATTTGCTCATCAGATATTTTCATTGCTTCTCCAAAAGGATTACCTTGAACAGCACGATTTATCTCACCTGAAATAAAATTAAACTTATATTTATCAGAATTAAGACTAAAGTCTAAACCGCGAACTCTATTTCTTTTTATGAAATTTGTACCAATATTAGGATATATATCTCCAATCCTTAAGCGATAAAACTCTGATCTAAAATCTAAAAAAAACCGATTCTTGGGCTGCTCCATACTACTCTCTAAAGAAGATAAATGAAATGCACTTCTAATATTAATCCAATCAAATTCTGCACTATAATTAAAGTCTGCAGTACTCTCATCTAATTTAGTAGTATCTACGCTTGAACTAGTATAATCTGTTTTAAATTTTCCTGATTGTTTGAAATCAAGTAAGGATATAGTTTCTTCAGAAACAACATCAAACTCCCATTTAATGGGATTATACTTCACACCAAAATCATCAATTAATGTTACTTCAACTATTTTATTGCCCTCTGTAATATTTTCAGGGTAATAGACGAAATAATTATTTCTAAAATCAACCATACTAGATACATCTACATTATTAATTAAAACGTTAGTTTTAAAATTATCAATATTTTCCATATCAAAATATGAAACAGAGACTACTAAATCCTCTAAGACAACCTCAGAATTTTGCTCTGGATTTAAAATTGTGTATTTTGCATCAAACTCACTTAAAAATAAATCAACATCTTCAAACTTCTTTTCATTAACCAATATTCTAAAAGGGTTATCTGTAGGAGCTATATTAGGAAGCCCTATAAAACCCATATTATATGTATCTACAACTAAAAAATACTCCAACCCTTTTTTTTCTACAAAGCTAGCAGGAATTTCTCCTAAATATTCTGAATCAATCTTAAACATGGTAGATTCAAGATACTTGATTTCACCTTTAGACCTGAAATATAATGTCACATTCTTTATTTCATAATCTGGCAAATCAATAAAAGCTTCAATTAATATTGGAGTTTTTTCAATGGATTCTTCTATAGGAACATGAAGTATTGCTTGTGAACACAATGTTGATACAAGTAAAAAAAATATAAATATCTTATCATACATAAGTAAAATTTACTTATATCTTATTATAATCTCTTTAAGAGATCCAGAACCATCATCTAGCTGTATTTTAATTTCACCTTCTGGGAGATTTTCTCCAGCTTGCTCTACCAAACTCTCTTGATATTCTAAGTCATCAATCTCACCTGCACCTAATTCTAAATCTTGCAACTTCTTAAAATCTTTAGCTTCTGTTTTTTTTATTGTAATAGCTCCATTTGGAGTCGATGTGACAGTTGTATTTCTAGTCAATTGCATAATATCTCCAGACTCAATATTAGTAACATTAACTAATCCACTCAATCCAAAAAACTGATCACCTTCATCATCATCAGAGTCAAGCCAAAAATCAGTTCCTTTAACACTTGCTACAGATGTTGGAGTAATAACTGTAAAATCATCTTTAGCCTGCTTTGATACCTCAAACTTAACGCTACCTTCAGCCACATTGATTTGCTTTATAATTGATCTTTTATCAACGGTTCCATATACATAAACTTCAGCATTTTTATGAACTTTAATCATAGAACCATCATCAAGATAAACATATTTAGCAAATCCATTTGAACCAGTTTTTATCCTATCTTTATCAAACAAAGACTGGCCTGTTTTTAAATCATCTAAAACAGAACCATCCGAATTCTTTTTATATTCTACAGATCCTTTAGATTTAGTAAGTAACGCAATCCCATCATTGGAATGCAACAAAACACTAACAAACAATATTGATATAAATTTAATATTCATTCTGATGATATTTTAGTTTCTAATATAGCTCTTTTTCCATCGGATATATCTTTAGTAATTGGACGCAAACCTTCTTCGTCAACCTCATTACCATTTAACGTCATTGAGTAAACAAAATAACCTTCGAGTTGACCTCCTGCTCCAAATAATTGATTATATTTAGATTCACCTACAAGTTCTTTAATTAATTCAAGTACATCAATCTCATTGCTGACAATTGATGCTATTTCATCTGGGGAAACTAGTTTAAATACAAAAACAGGACTAAAGTCACTACTTTCCCCAATAGTTGTTTCATATACTCTTTTTACTTGCCATGCATATAATTTTCCCATTTCAAGATCTGCTGCATTTGTTACAGGATAAGGTATAACATTTACATTATTTCTTCCAGATGAATAAGGGTAATAAAAATCTTGGCTTTGATCAAGAGGTAAAACAGAAACATCATTAATAGCCTCAGATAATGATGAGTGGTCTCTAGGATTGTATTCAGAGACCCTAACTCCATAATTGCAAGATGAGCAAAAATCTGAATTCCAACTAAAAACAGGCAAACTTGTAAAAATCGCTGTCTCCAACGTATCAGAAACTTCTCCTCCAGGAGATACGAGCTCTAGATAAGATGGCTGATAAACATCAATAATTCTTGATGTACCATCTATATAAGAGCCTTCGCTATTTAACAAATTAAACACAAACTTATAACTTCCATTTGGAATTTTACCTGATTGGAGAACAATTGATGATAATTGCTCTATATTTAAATCTTTATCAATCTTAAAATCTTCTACTTCTACATTAGCAGAACCTATTGAGGATGTTGATAAATTTAAATCCGTATTCCTAAAATTCATTGGACCTAAAATATTATTGATTTTAATTAAACCACTAGACAATCTGGAGTAAGACTGTATGCCTGCTTCAGGAATCTGAACCTCAACAGAAAAATCAATCGATAGCTCTATATTATCTCCTGGTAAATAGCACTCTGAAGGATTAGTAGAATCAATCATATAATCAAACATTAAGACATTAGAAGTTCCTGTAGCCAAATCAAAGGCAGCAATATAATAACCTACAATATTTTCATTAAAATAAGATTCTGTTATCCTATAAGTATTTTCGCAATCAACATTAGATCGACTAAAATTTAAAGATAAAATTATAATTAGAAATATTATTCTTAGCATATCATAGCTCACTATTATAAAATAATAGAAAAAATCAGTTAATTTTACAAGAGATTATTAATTATATAACAAAATGGGCTCCAAAAAATTAGAGCCCATTTAATAATACCGGCAACGACCTACTCTCCCATACTAGTTTCCTGTACAGTACCATCGGCGCTAAAAAACTTAACTTCCGAGTTCGAGATGGAATCGGGTGTATCCTTTTTGCTATAGTTACCGGAAAATTTTTCATTAATTTTATTAGAACTCTAGATGTTCTATTTGTGTATGAATATTGATCAAGCCTCACGACTAATTAGTACTACTCGACTAAATACATTACTGCACTTACATCTGTAGCCTATCAAACCAGTAGTCTTCTGGAAGTCTTTAGTCACGCCGAAGCGTGAAGGGAAATCTTATCTCAGGAATGGTTTCGCACTTATATGCTTTCAGCGCTTATCCAAACCGAACATAGCTACCCTGCGATGCTGCTGATGCAACAACAGGCACACTAGAGGTTCGTCCACTCCGGTCCTCTCGTACTAAGAGTAGATTCCTTCAAATTTCCTGCGATCATAGAGGATAGGGACCGAACTGTCTCACGACGTTCTAAACCCAGCTCGCGTGCCACTTTAATGGGCGAACAGCCCAACCCTTGGGAGTTGCTCCCCCCCCAGGATGTGACGAGCCGACATCGAG
>PAHI01000027.1 GCA_002705575.1 Fidelibacterota bacterium
GCAAATATAATCGCATCTCATTCAAATAATGTTGGTAAAGGAGAAGTAATTAATATTGGAAGTGGCAATAATTTATCTATTAATTCTGTAGCTAAAATGATTAGTAAAGAATTTGAATATCAAAAACCATTAAAAGAACCATTCGCAAATTTAGCATGTATTGAAAAAGCAAAAAAATTATTAGGTTGGGAACCTAAAATGAAGTTAGAAAGTTGGATAAGAGAGTATATAAATGGCTAAAAAAATTTTAATAACAGGAGGTGCTGGATTCATAGCACACCATGTAATTGATAAAATTTTATCAACTACAGATTGGGAAATTATTACGCTTGATCGTTTAGACTTTAGTGGAAATCTAAATAGATTGAGTGAAGTGGTATCTTCATATCCTAAAAGTGAGCAAAAAAGGGTTAGGGTGGTTCACCATGATCTAAAAGCAGAACTTAATCCGGAGATAACAGCTACTATTGGTAGAATAGACTATATTAGTCATCTTGCTGCAGGATCACATGTTGATAGATCTATAACCTATCCATTAGAATTTGTAATGGACAATGTTGTGGGTACAGCTCATATTTTAGAATATGCAAGAAAATTAGATAGCTTAGAAAGATTTGCATATTTCAGCACTGATGAAATTTTTGGTCCTGCTCCGAAAGGAATTAATTACAAAGAAAATGACCGATACAATTCAACAAATCCATATTCAGCTACAAAGGCAGGGGCAGAAGAGCTAGTGGTTGCCTATGAAAACACATATGGTTTACCGTCACTTATAACGCATACAATGAATGTGTTTGGGGAAAGACAAAATCCTGAAAAGTATATTCCAATGGTTATTAAGCGAGTAAGAGATAACGAAACAGTAACAGTTCATGCAAATAAAGAAAAGAATATTGCTGGCTCAAGACATTATATACATGCAGAAGATGTTGCAGAAGCTCTATTATTTTTATATAAATATGATATATCTCAAATCAAACCTGATGAAACTGGAGCAAAATGCCAAAAATTTAACATTGTAGGTAAAGATGAAATTGATAATCTTGAATTGGCAGAGTTTATTGCTAAAGCTCAAAAAAAAGAATTGAATTATAAAATGGTAGATTTTCATTCGCAAAGACCGGGGCATGACTTACGTTATGCATTAGATGGATCAAAAATGGCAAATATGGGTTGGAAACCAAAATCTGCATTTGTTAGACTTGAACAAACAATAAATTGGACATTAGAAAACGATAGATGGCTATCTATATAATTAGTTTGTAAAAATTTTTTTTGAAACTAAATTAAAACTGTGAAAAATAAATTTATTACTGTGATCCTTTTTTTAAGCACAGTCTTTGCTCAAATATCAGTAGATCAAATCAGAAATCTTACGAATCAACAGTTGGATCAGGTAAAATCAGAATTACAGTCTCAGACAAGAGCATCTATAGTTCAGGCTGATACATCCACACCTCAAAATTCTTCACCTGTAGATATTACATCAACAGCTGTTTCATTAATGACAGGGGACTTCTTTGGTTATAATTACTTCAAAAAAGATATATCATTCTTCGATAATGTGCCTGCTCCAGCTGAATATAGATTAGGACCAGGAGATCAAATTATAATCTCAATGTGGGGTGAAACAAATTTTAGAAATAGTTGGACCATTGATAAAAATGGAAGGATTTATTTTGATAATATTGGGTTTATTAATATTTCAAATAATACTTTAGCTTCCGCAGAAAAAATTTTAATTGAAGAATTCTCTAAAATTTATTCAAGTCTTAAAGATGAAGAATATACAAGTACGCTCACAGTTTCACTCGGAGCACTAAAGTCTATGAATGTTTATTTTTCTGGAAATATTGAAAATCCTGGCATTAATCTAATACACCCGTTCTCTGATATCTTTACAGCAATTGTACAAGCTGGAGGAATTAATGAAGATGGAACTTTGAGAGAAATACAATTAATACGAAACGGTGATGTAATTGATACAGTAGATTTTTATAGTTTTTTTCTTGACGGAAAGAAAGATTTTTCCAAAATCAAGCTTATTGATGGAGACGTAATACATGTTCCAACAATAAAGAGGCGTGTCTCTATATATGGAGGCGTCATTAAACCTTCTGCATATGAGCTTTTAACCAATGAAACATTTGAAAATTTGTTAAATTATGCTTCTGGTATTTCAAATACCGCATCATCAGATATTATAGTAACTAAAATTATACCAATAGAAGAAAGAATTTCAGATGATAATGGATTTACTACCTTATCTACCAATTTTCAAAAAATTAAATCTATTGATTTAAATAATGGTGATTCTGTTGAGATATTACAAATTCCAAGCGTTCTTTCATCAGTTGATGTTTATGGTCAAGTAAAAAATGCTGGCCGATATCCTGCAAACAATATGAGCTTAAAGGGTGTTTTAGATATTGCTGGAGGATTCGATGATCCGGTATTTAGAAAATCAATTCGCGATGATATCACAATCTTACGTAAAGACCACAATGAATTTTATTCTCAAGAAATAACAGTTTTATATGAGGACGCAGAAGCTTTCAATCTTTCTGTCGGCGATCAAATATTAGTTTATGAAAATATTAAATATGATAATTTATATAGATATACTGTTGCAGGTGAGGTTAATAAGCCAGGAACATTCCCTCTAAATTCAAGTGATATTACAATAAATAAAGCTATAGAAATAGCAGGGGGAATGACAGAACTCGCGAATCCAAGAAATATCATTTACAGAAAAGAATACCAAGAGTCCGATGGAAGTGGAGGTATTCAAACTTCGTTTCAGATTGTAAATGATGTAAAAAAAGACTTTATAGTTGATAGTAACGCATCTATTACAGTTTTACCTTATGAAAATGTTGTCAACATAGTAGGAAATGTTTTCAATCCAGGCCTTGTTTCCTATAGTAAAAATCAAAACTATAGAAAATACATTGAACTTGCTGGTGGATTTAAGGATGATACTCACAAAAGAAAAATCTATATTAAAAGAGCAAATGGTACTATCGAAAAGCCCCAAGGATTTTTCAAAACCCAAGGAAAAAGAATTTTTCCTGGTGACACAATTTTTGTTCCTTTAAAGGATGAAAAAGATAGAAGATTTGATGTTGCAAGTTTTACAGCTGATGTCTTAACTGCTTTAACGAACATAATTGCAATTGCTGCTATAATTAGTAACGATAATTAAAAAACCTTAATTTATTTATAATGAAATTAATTCTTCTCCGACATGGTGAAAGCCAATGGAATCTTGAAAATAGATTTACAGGCTGGAAAGATGTTTCTCTGACGGAGCAAGGGAAAAAAGAAGCCAATTTTTCTGGTAACGAATTGCTTAAAAACAATTTTCAAATTATCACTATTTACACTTCTTTGCTTAAAAGAGCTACTGAAACCACAGATATTGTTGCTCAAATTATCAATTTTCCAAATGAAAAAATCAAATATCATTGGAGGTTAAATGAAAGACACTATGGCGCCTTACAAGGGCTTAATAAATCTGAGACCGCTGCAAAATACGGAGAAGACCAAGTACATATTTGGAGAAGAAGCTATGATATTGCACCACCACTTTTAGATTTAAATGATAAGCGCCATGCAAGATTTAATGCTAAATTTCAAAATATTAACTCTGATCTTCCTGTTGGTGAAAGTTTAAAAGATGTTATAAGTAGATTGCAACCCTTCTGGAAAGAATATGTAGATTCTATACTTTCAATTAAAGGAGACCATCTTATTGTAGCACACAGCAATTCTTTAAGAGCTATTGTTAAGATTCTAGATAAATTATCTTCAAGTGAAATTATGTCAGTGAATATTCCTACTGGCGTACCATTAGTATATACATTAGATAAAAGATTAAATGTGTTAAAAAAAGAATATTTAATAAAAGAAGACGAGCTAAAAGTAAAACAAGAAATAATAGCAAATCAAGGTAAAGCAAAATGAACTTAGATTTTTCAGATATTAAAGTGTTATTAGTTGGTGATTTTATGATAGATCATTATATCATGGGAACATCAAACAGAATGTCGCCTGAAGCAAATGTACCTGTTGTTATTCCAAAAGAGGAATATTCAATACCAGGAGGAGCAGGAAATGTAGCAATGAATCTGAGTGCAATGGGAGCACATGTAACATGTTTAGGATTTATTGGAGATGACATTTGGGGAGAAAAATTAACTTCAATTTTAAAAAATCAGGGAATAAATACGAGCAATTTAGAAATTATTGAAAATTATAATACTACATTAAAACAGAGAATATACGCGAATGGCATGCAAGTTGCACGACTTGATAAAGAGAAAATAATTGATTGGAATCCAAATGTGACAAAAAGAATTAACTACAACAATTATGATGTGATCATATTATCAGATTATAATAAAGGTATACTTAATGACTTTAAAATACCCGATACATCAATTCCATTAATAGTAGATCCAAAAAAAGATGACTTTGTCAACTATGCTGGATCAAATATTATCACACCTAATTTAAATGAACTCAATAGAGCATCAAATATTGATATAAAAGATAAAAAATCTATTGTAGATGCTTGCAATGAGTTAATTAAAATACATGGTTTTGATTATATAGTTGCAAAAAGAGGTAGCAAAGGAATGATTATTGTTGGAAAAGATAATTTTATTAAAAAAATTAATGCACATATAGTTGGCAGTCCAGATGTTACTGGTGCTGGAGATACAGTTATTGCTACTTTAGCATTAGCATATACCATTACAAAAGATATTGAAGAGTCAGCAAAAATAGCTAATACTGCTGCTGCAATTGCTGTAAATAAAACTGGAACTGCAAGTGTTACTATTGATGAAATTAATAATTATATTGAGTCAAATAAATGAATGAACTAATTAATAAATCTATAAAGGACCATTCTCAAATTTTAAATCATATCAACACAGATATGATAAATTCTGCATCAGAAATAGTGATTGATGCTGTGAGAGAGGGCAAAACAATATTTTGGTGCGGTAACGGAGGCAGTGCATCTCAAGCTAATCATCTATCTGCAGAGCTTATTGGAGGCATGTATAAAGAAAAAATTAAGCCATTCACATCTGTATGTTTGAATGTTGATACAGCATTTATTACTGCTTGGTCTAATGATGACTCCTTCAATAATATATTTGTTCGTCAATTAGAAGCACTAGGTAAATCTGGAGACATATTAATAGGACTATCAACTAGTGGAAATTCTCTAAACATTTTGGAAGCTGCTAAATATGCAAACTCAAATAAAATGAAAGTAGTCTCTTTTACAGGAAATGATGGAGGTCTATTAATTAATGAATCTGATGTCAATATTAATATTGAATCTAGTAGCACTCAACGTATTCAAGAGCTGCATATTTTAGTGGGTCACATTCTATGTGATATTATTGAGAATACTTTATAAGAAATAATCAATTTTTACCCCAACATTTTTTTTCTGATTTTCCTCACCTACAACAAAAATGTTTACAAAAAGCTTATCAATTTTCTTTCCAAAAACTACCTTGAATTTGATTGTATCAAAAATGTCAATTTTTCTTGATAGTAATAATTTATAATTATATTTACTCGTATCATTATTTGTAAAACCAAAATGTAAAACTTGAGATGGATTCATGTTTGAATATTCACCAGCATTAATAAATGGATTACCTAAAACATACCCATTATAACTCCAACCCTCTTTATATTGACCATGATTATAATAAGACTCATTAACATAAGGGGGGTCTCGGTCTTGATTGATGGTATTTAAAAATTCAAATAAAATATTTGTGTTTTTTATATAATTGTTAAACTCTAACCCCCATAAGCCGTCTGTTCTGTTGCTAAATCTTAAACCACTAGTATCTTCGAAGAGATGTTGGTAATATATTTTTAATATTTTATCATCTTTTTTTAGCATATATGAAAAATCCCAAATTCCTAAATGATTTCCAAGCGCATTGGGATGCGGCTCTCCTTCCAATAAAGGTCCATCAGCACTAATAAATACTTTTAAAAAATCATTAAATGAGTCTGGAAAGTTTCCATAATTTTCTGTGCTCCCACCCCATATTGCTTCATGCACCATTCCAATTTTGAATTCATTCTGATTTTGACGATGATTTAAATAAATGAACTTTTCATGTAGCATAGGAGCTTTCGTATAAATTTCACTTTTTTTAAAACTGGCATGAGATATGCCGAAATAAAGGTCAACATTATTTTTTTTAAAAGCATAAGAGCTTATTAAGCCTATTTTTGGCATTGGTTCAGCATTTTTACTAATTAATATTGATCCAGAACTCAGTTGATCATTAAGGTATAAGCTAAAATCCCTGTAATATTTTCCTATTTTCAAAAAAGTATTATTAAAAATTTGAGACTTAATAAATGATTCACTTAAATGAACTTTATTTTTTGAAGAAATTATTGAAAAATAATAATTAGTTTGATTTTTTCTAAAGTTGCCATTATAAATCAAATCAACTTCTGAAGGTTTTTGACCATAGTTATTATAGAATGACCACCATTGATTTGAGAAACTAGAATTGAATTTTAAGCTATATTTATTTTCAAAATCTTGAGTATAAATTGATGAAAATAGTATTGCTATTAATATATAATTAATACTATTAATTTTTTTCAATTGGTTTAACATAAAATTTCCAATCCATTACTTCAATTTGTGAATGTTTTGCAATATTTAAAGATTGAAAATCTTTTGTTGGTAAAACTCTTATTTTTTTACCATTCACAATCAAGTCTATTGGCATTTTAAAATTATCATTCACATTCTCCCATTTATATAAATACTCTGAATCTGTTTGTAAAAAAACTAAATGAGGCTGTTTTGGAGAGTAAAAATATTGTTGAGCAAAGTACCAATAATCTTTACCAGTTTTATCTTTCACTTTTTCGAAAAAATCTGTTGTATTTGCAAATCCTTTTGCATTGTCGACCATAAATTCTTTTAAAATTTCAAACCATATTTTATCATTATTTATGACGCTTCTTAAAGTATGCATTACCCATGCACCTTTCATATAAGTATCCCCATGAAGTGCCCAATGATTTTCATTCTCATTACCAACAATAGGAATTTCATTGGCAATTCTATTTTTAATTGTGTTAAGATAGTGAATGCCTACTTCATAACTTTGAAATTTATCTTCAAAATAAATAGACTCTGAATATACTTGTAAGCCTTCATGAATCCAGATATGTGTAGGATCAGAGGCAGTAACACTGTTACCAAACCATTCATGACCAGTTTCATGTATTATTAAAGGATCAATAACACCATACATTGGCCAGCTTTTACTTCTGACGCCATTGTACATGCTAAATCCGTTACCGTACGTTACCGCTGATTGGTGTTCCATTCCAAGGTAAGGAACTTCAATAAGTTTATATCCATCTTCATACCATTGATAATCGCCAAAATATTTCTCATAAAATCTTATTACCTCTTTTGATTGTGGAAAGAAATTGGAAGCCAATTCTTTATTATAATCTAAAACGTAGTGATTCATAAAATGTGTTTGGTTATCTTTTATAAATGTATCTTGAACTGCTACATAATTCCCTATTTGAACTGATATGTTATAATTATTTATTGGATTAGTAACAAACCATTCATAAGCGGTTTTATCACCTAAATTTTGGACACTTCTTAATTTGCCATTCCCAACTGCAACTAAATTTGAAGGAACTGTATAAACCATTCTTACACTATCTCCCTCAGCAGTTATATGGTCTTTATTTGGCCACCAAATTCTTGCACCTTCACCTTCACATGAAACAGCAATCCAATCGCGTCCATCTTTGTCTTTTGACCAGGTAAATCCTCCAGCCCAAGGGGGGTTGTCTGCGCCTTGAGGAATTCCATTATAAAAAACAGTAAAATCAAACATAATACCTTTTTCTATGGTTGTTGTAAAATCAATCAATACTGCATCAAGCTCTCTTGAAAATGATAGATTTTGATTTTTGTGGGTTATTTTTTTGATATTTAAATTTTCAGCTAAATCAATCTGTAATTTATTTAAATCTCTCATACTCTCAGCTTTGATTGTTACAAAGCCCTCTAATGATTTGTTTTCAATATCGAAATCAATATTTATGTCATAAAATGATACCCTATATGATGAACGATTTTCATTTAAATTACCTATTAATAAGTTATTTGGTGTTAGTTCAGGTAAATTATATTGATTTCCATGAGGCCTATTTTCTTGGCAGTACAAAAAAGTCAATATTAATAAACTAAAAATTATTTTTTTCATAATAAGTCCTTGTTTTAAAAACATTATTAGCAAAAATGATATAGTATAAAATAATACAAAAAAGGAACCACAGAACGATAGCAAATGCTTCTTTGATTAGAAATAAAATGTAGACAATAGCTAAATAAATAATCCATTTTACCCATTTTGGTTGGGACCATAATCTTAATAGAGAGTTCATTATTTAAATTCTTTTAAGTAACTATAATATTTCATTGATTCATTATAAATAGAATCATATTTATTCTCA
>PAHI01000028.1 GCA_002705575.1 Fidelibacterota bacterium
CAATTATTTTCTTTAATGTATAGTATAGCACAAAAGGATATATTGTTATTATGAGATGCATACAAAAAATTTCAGTAGTACTTATTATATTTTCATTTATTTTATCTTCTGATTGGGTTTCTTTTGATTCATCTGCTTCGAAGCGTTTTGAAGCTAAGTCTCTTTCTTCTAATATTGAGACATCCGATGTTCAGTTCAATTTAAAAGGATATACTTTGAATCCATTTGAAACTCCTTGGGGAATTGAATATAAGGCAGAAACAGAGGGTGGAGCATCCATTCTTAAATCTGGCTATCCAGATTTAGATAAAGTAGTAGCATCTGTTATTATTCCAGATGATGCGCTAATGGGTTTGGAGATTATTTCCTCTTCATATATTGAGATTGAAAACGTTGATATTTCTCCTTCTAAAGGGAACTTTACACGCAATATCAATCCCAAAGATGTACCTTTTATAAAAGAAGAGGTTTATAATGAGGATGCTTTTTACCCTGGTAATTTGGCAGAGTTAAGAGATCCATATATTTTGAGAGATTTTAGAGGGCAGACCATTGTTAGTTATCCTTTTCAATATAATCCGGTGCAAAAAGTTTTACGTATATATACTGAAATGACAGTTCGTGTTACTTCAATGGGGCAAGGTAGAATTAATGTGTTAGATAAAGATGAGACTTCTGCTAAAAAGATGAATCGTGATTTTGGTTCGATGTATAGCAGACATTTTGTTAATTTTTCAGATACTGGAAATTCAACACAAGATCGTTCTGGATATTTAGTGGATCAAGGTAATATGTTGGTGATTAGTGACCCAAGCTTTTTAGATGAGATGGAACCTTTTGTTCAGTGGAAGAACCGAAAGGGTATCCCTACTGAGATTTTTAGTACATCAGTTACTGGTGCAACATCAACATCTATTAAAAACTTTGTTGTAGACTATTATTATGATAAGGGTTTGACTTTTTTACTTTTGGTAGGTGATGCTGGCCAGATTGAACCAATTTATGTGAATGGTAGTGCATCAGATCCATCATTTGGTTTTATTGAGGGTGATGATTCATATGCTGAAGTTATTGTGGGTCGTTTTTCAGGAAATAACAGTGCTCAAATAAGTACCCAAGTTGAAAGAACATTGGAATATGAGCAAAATCCACCTGTGACTTCACATTTTAATAACGCGCTTGGAATTGCTTCTGATGAAGGGGGACCAGGTCAGGGGTTTGAAGGCTACACAGATAATCAATTTAGTGAATTTTTATGGGATAATTATTTGTCTGATTATGGTTACGAAAATTTTGAAGGTATATATTCTCCTAATGGAACGGTATTCGAAGGCGTTTCAGCAATTAATAGCGGAGTAGGTATTATTAATTATACTGGACATGCAAGCCCTTCATCTTGGGGTAATGGAGCTCCTTTAAATGTATCAGATGTTCAGCAGTTATCAAATCAAGGTAAGTTACCTTTTATCTGGACTGTAGGCTGTAATCCTGGTGAATTTGATATGGCTCAAGATCCATGTTTTGCGGAAGCTTGGTTAAGGTCAGAGGATAGTAATGGAAACCACATAGGTGCAATTGGTCATTTTGGCTCTACTATTTCACAGTCTTGGGAGCCTCCAATGCATGCGCAATGGGCTATGAATGCAATTCTTACTGAAAAGTTTGATGGTGAGACAGGTTCTGGTCAGCAGAATTACACAAGAACTTACGGAGGTCTTGCTATCAATGGATGTATTTACATGAACGATGTTATTGATGGAGGTATTAATGAGACAAACCATTGGACACTTTTTGGAGATCCGTCTCTATTAGTTAGGACAGATGAGCCTACTGTTCTGGATATTAACCCTCAACCTATAGTAGTTGGTCAAAATGAATATATTCTAGAAACTATAGTAGATAATGCTCATGTTTCTATATCTAAAAATGGAAAAATTTTATCTTCAAGTTATAGTATTGGAGGTGTTGCTATTTTATCTCTACCTTCATCTGAAATAACGCCTGGAGTTGTTGATTTGGTTGTTTCATCTTTTAATGCAATTCCATATCAATCTAGCATCAATGTAATTTCACCAGAAGGTCCTTACATTATATACAATAGCTTTGAATTACTGAATCCAAATAATGTTTTGAATCCTCAGATTGAGTCAGCTAGTATTGTAAATATTAATCTATTAGTTCAGAACGTTGGTTCTTTAAATGTGAATCCTGTTGATGTTTTTGTTTCAACAGAAGATCCATATATAACTATTTTAGAAAATGACTCTGGTTATCCTGCTGGACAAACTTTTGTTAGTTATGCTAATTCTGGTTTGGTTCGCTCTACTGAGTATCCTATAACTTTTGAAATTGCTGGCAATATACCTGATGGATATTACGCTCCTTTTAATGTTTCATTCTCAGCAGATGGAGTATCTGAGCAATTAAATTGGCAAGGTAGTTTTAGTATTAAAGTAAATGCACCAAATTTTCAAGTTTCCAATCATAGTCTTGTAGATGAAAATTTAGATAGTGTTGTAGATCCTGGTGAAAGTGTGGTTATTTCATTTGATTTAAATAATATTGGTTCTTCTGCTTTTATGGCGTATCCTGCTGCATATCTTACTTCAACTAGCCCATATATTACTATAGATAATTCATCGAATCCTTTTTGGTTTTATGGTATTGATCAACAATCGAGTTATCAGGCTGAGATTCAACTATTAGTTGATTCTGATGCGCCCTTGGGTTCAAATGTTGATTTTATTTTAGAATGGGGGCCAAGCGATTTAAGTAGTGATTGGTGTGATTCCTATTTATGTCCTGAGGTTTATTTATATAATTTTAGTATGAATATTGGATTATTAACTGATAGTTCTTTATCTGTACCTCAAAATGTAGTAGCAAATGCTCAAAATGATGGCACTATTTATGTTCAATGGAGTAGTTCTTCATGTGAAGATAATCAAATTGATGATTGTGCTGGTGATGGAGACTGTGCTCCATCAGCTTGGTTGGGAGACGGTGTCTGTGATGGTATCGATCAGCCATATGGTTATGATCTTACTTGCTATGATAATGATGGAGGTGATTGTGGTGGCACAATTGACCAAACATGTGAGGAACAGGGTCTAATTACATGTGATGACGGTTCTTGCTCATTTAGTATCGATGCTTGTAGTGGAGTAGGTGTTTGTAGTCCAGGGGAAGTAGAAGATTGTTCAGAAAGTGGTCAATGTTGGCCTGATTCTTGGATTGGTGATGGTGTTCCTGATTGCTCTGTTACAGATCAAGCTGATTTAACTTGCTACGATAATGATGGAGGTGATTGTGATAATAGGCTGTCTTTTGGATTAGATCAATTCTTATTAGATACTATTATTTCTAAAAGGAATTATTATGTTCAAAACAGATTTAGAGATATCGTTGCTTTTAATATTTTCAGAGGAGGTCAATTTATTGCTACTACAAATGAAACATTTTATAATGATGCGGATGTATTAGGTGGTATTAATTATTGTTATTCAATTGTAGCAATTCATGAAAATGCACAATCTCAAAAATCAGAAGAATCATGTGCTATAATTGAAAACTTTTTATTAGGCGACGTTAATTCAGACGCTATTGTAAATGTTCAAGATATTATTTTAATTGTTAATATGATTCTTGGAAATATTAATCAGAATTCATTAGCAGATTTAAATAATGACTTTACAATAAATGTTGCTGATATAATATTGGTAATTAATATTATTCTTGATTCGTAAATAAAGTTTTTTATATCAATTTTCATTCTTTCATGTAAGCTTTCATTAAGTCTAGTGTAATCTTGTCTAATATGAAGTAGCCTTCTATGTTCATAGCTACTGTATCATTATCTAATGATAGATAATCTTTCCATTTATGTGTTTTTCGTATAATTCTTTTATGGATAATTTGTCCAAATTTATTTTTAATAATTTCAAGATTGATGCCTGTGGTTTTTTTTAAACCATTTATAATAATTTCATTAAATATGTTTTCTTTTTTAAGCTTTTCATATTTCCTTGGTGGTAATCCTTTATTTTTTAAATTTGTAATATATAGTTTAGTATTGTTTGTATTCCAATAACGTTTGTTTCCAATTAAGCTATGAGCAGCTGGCCCAAAAGAAATACATGGATTTCTTTCTAAATAATTAATATTGTGTTTGCATTGTGTGTTTTTTTTAGAATAGCTGCAAATTTCATATTGTGAATACTTATTTTTATGTAAAAGATTATGTGTATAGCGATACATTTTATTACTTTCGTTTATATTCTTCAGGCTAAATGAATATATAGATATATGTTCGGGTGAAAGTTTAGTAATTTTTTGTAAATCTTTTTTCCACATATATATTTTTTGTGATGGTATATTTATATTCATATCGATATTGATATTGTTAAATTTAAATTCACGAGCTTTTTTAAATAGATTTAAGTAGTCTTTTTCGGTATATTTTTTAGCTGTTTTTTTTAATAGTGTATTTTCTAAGGTTTGAATATTTATAGAAAATCTATTAGCTCTTATTGATTTAAATGTTTCTATTGTATTGCTTGAAAGATTAGGTTTGTTCGCTTCAATGGTAAATTCTTCTAGGTTTGATAAATTAAATTCTTTTTGGAGAGTTTTATAGATGTTTTTTATTTGATTTGAAGATAGATATTTGAGCCCAGTTCCAGATATATATAATGTGTTAATTTTAAAGTTTATATTAGTTTCTCTGCAAGTTAATTTTATTTCTGTACATAATGAATCAACAAATTCTTGAACTAGCATTCTTATACTTTTTAAAGAGTTTGGATTTTCTGGGATATTCTGACTAAAAGTAGGTATATTTATATATATCCCACCTTTCTTAAAACTATTTATCATTTAGGTAGTGTATTATTCCTTCTACAAGGAGCCAAATAACTAATATAAGTAAAAGACTGTTTATGCTTATTAATACAAAATTAGTCATAGACTGAAAATTAAATATAAAAGATGCTATGCATATAATTGAAATAAATAGCATGGGTATTAGTGTTGGCCATATGTTTTTATTTTTGTTTCCAAAGTAAAATGATATAATCATTAATGTTAGCGCAGCAAGCATTTGATTGCTTGCTCCAAATAAAGGCCATAGGAATAGCCCTAAAGATTTATCTCCAATTTGAATAATTAATAAAAGTAGAGCAGGCGTTATAGTAAGTGCTGTTCCTATGATTTTGTTTTGAAAGGTTTTTATATTTAATGCTTCTCCTAGCTCTTTTATCATAAAACGACATATTCTTGTTGCGCTATCTAATGTTGTTGCTGCAAAGGATATCATTATTACTATAACAAATGTTTTGAGCACATTAAAAACAGCAATTGATTCATTTTGAATTCCAGTAATTCTAATTACTGCATTATGAATTAAAGCTGCTACGCTATTAGGGAATGTTTCAAAGCTAATTTCTTTAGTTGCGATAAAATTGCTTAAGTCATGGCTATGGTCTGGGCTAACATTTAAATAAAGTCCTATACCGCAAGCAGCTGCAACAGTTGTTGCAAGAGCCAGTGAACTTTCTCCTAACATAGCACCGTATCCAATGAGTCTTGAATCTTTTAGGTTTTTTAGTTGTTTTGATGTAGTTCCTGAGCTTACTAGGCCATGAAACCCGCTAATCGCTCCGCATGCTATTGTTACAAAAAGAAATGGAAATATTGGAGGGTTATCTGTATGAACCTGAACAGCATTGATTGTTGTTTCTGGATTAGATATAAATATTGATATAAATATTATGATTAAGGCTAATATTAGTTGATGGCTATTAATAAAGTCTCTTGGTTGCAATAGTTTCCAAACAGGTAGCAAGCTAGCTGTTGCAGAGTATAGAAATAAAAAGTAAATCCAAAAAGATAAGCTCAATTGAATTGGGTATTTAATACCTATAAATATTGACAAATATAATATTAACAAGATTAGGATTGATGGAATTAGAGGGTTCTTTTTACTTTTATATATGTATTGTCCCATAAAAAAAGCAAGTATAATTTCAATATTTATAGGAATGACGGCTTGCGCCCCATTATTAGATATAAATAATTTAGAAATACCCATTGTGAACACAGCTAATACAAGCCAGGAAAGTATTATTACAAAGATTAGGAACATTATTCGTACTCTATTATTTATGATTTTTCCTGAAATATCTGCAACAGATTTGCCTTTTTCTTTTGCGCTTATAACAAGTGCTCCAAAATCATGCACAGCACCCATAAAAATTGCTCCAAGAGTAATCCAGAGCAAAGCAGGTAGCCATCCCCAGCAAATAGCAATACATGGACCAATTATAGGTGCTAGTCCAGCTATAGATGTAAAATGATGACCAAACAAAATATGTTTTTTGGTTGGTAAATAATCAACGTTATCCCGATACTTTATTGATGGAGGTATTGTATCACTATCAATTTTAAAAATATTTTTAGATAAATATTTGGAGTAAAAAAAGTATCCTGATAAAAAAAGTAATAGTCCAATTATTGTTATAATAGTTCCCGTCATAGATATTAAGTATAAAAAATATGTTCAAAACTTAAAGCTATTGTTTAAATTATAATATTAATTCCTTTTTAACAAATTTGAGATTACTATGCAAAAAACAAGTATTAGTCTAGATATTGAACAAAAATCAGTTAATCAAGCTAAAGGTCTTATAATGGATATGGTTAGAGGTGCAAACTCGGGACATACTGGTGGGCCGTTTTCTTCTCTTGATTTTGTATATGTTTTATATAAAGATTTTTTAAAGTTTGATCCTAAAGATTCAGGCTGGTTTAATAGAGATAGGTTTGTTTTGTCTGCAGGTCATGAATCAGCTCTTTTGTATTCTATATTATATTTTGTGGGTTGGCTTTCTAGAGATGATTTAAAGTCTTTTAGACAAATGGGTTCAAAAACTCCAGGGCATCCAGAAAGAGGACTTACTCCTGGAGTAGAAGCTACTACTGGACCATTAGGGCAAGGAGTAGGTAATGCTGTAGGGATGGCAACTGCTGAGGCAGTTTTACGCAATAATTTCGGTAATGATGTAGTAGACCATTTTACATACTTTCTTCACAGTGATGGAGATATTCAGGAGCCTGTAGCAATGGGTGCTGTAGCTATTGCAGGTCATTGGGGTTTAGGTAAATTAATAGGTTATTATGACGCTAATAAGGCTCAAATATCAGGAAAGGTAGATAGGTCAGATTCCGTTGATTATGTTAAATTTTATGATTCAAATAATTGGCATGTTCAAGAAGTTGATGGTCAAAATAGGGAAGAAATAAGAAATGCTATTCGGTTGGCTCAAATGGAAGTTGAAAAGCCCTCAATTATTATTGGTCATAATGTTATTGCCCCAGGATGTGCTTCTATGGAGGGAGACCATAATACTCATGGAGCACCCTTGCCAAAAGAAGAAATTAGTAATACAAAAATTAAACTAGGTTTAGATCCAAATAAATTTTATCATGTCTCTGATGATGTTTTAGCTGATTTTAGGGAGTCTTTTGATTATGCTGCAAGAGAAGTTGATGCTTGGAATCATATATTAAAAGAAAAAGAAAAAGATAGTAGCTTTAAGAATCAGTGGAAAGCTGCTTTGAATGGAGATATTCCTGAAATAGAGTGGCCCTCATTTAACACTGGAGATACTGTTGCAACCAGAAAGGTTTGGGGTGCAGTTATTGAATCAATGGCTACTAAAATGAAAAATTTAGTAGGCGGTTCAGCAGACCTTGAACCTTCTAATGTTACAGCAGGTTTTGCTAGTATGGTTAAAGATTTTTCTAAAGGAAATCATTTAGGCAGGAACTTCGCTTATGGAGTTAGAGAATTTCCTATGGGTGCTATTAATAATGGCATAGCACAGCATGGAGGATTAAAAGTATTTGGAGCTACATTTTTTGTATTTTCAGATTATGAAAGACCTGCTATTCGAATGCGCGCTCTTCAAAAGCTTCCAGTTATTTCAGAGTATACTCATGATTCTATATTTGTTGGAGAGGATGGTCCAACTCACCAACCTATAGAGCACTTAATGGCCTCTAGAACTATACCTAATTTGCTTGTATTAAGGCCGTGTGATGCAAATGAGGCTGTTGTTGCTTCCAAGATAGCTTTTGAGCAGTCTGAGCTGCCGTCTTTAGTTCTTTTAAGTCGTCAAGGTCTCCCAGTTTTAGATCGAAGTATATATCCTTGTGCAGAAGAGTTTAGGAAAGGAGCTTATATTATTAGCGATTATAAGCCAGGTAAGCCTGAAATTAGTATTTTCTCATCAGGCTCTGAGGTTAGCTTAGCTTTAGAAGTAAAGGAATCCTTGAAAGCTCAATTTAATATTAGGGTTGTTAATTTTGGTTGTTGGGAATTATTTGATCTTCAATCTGATGATTATAAAAATAATATAATACATGATGATAGTTTTAAGGTTTCTATAGAAGCAGGTATAACTCAAGGGTGGGAAAAGTATACTGGAAATTGTCAGTCAAATGCTTTGAATATAGGTATAAATTGTTTCGGTGAATCAGCTCCAGGTAAAGAAGTTGCAGATTATTTTGGTCTGAATCTTCAAAAAATCAAAGAAAAAATTACTTTCTCTTATCATAATAGATAAAATTTATTACAAGGAATTTTACCTGTAATTAGTTAAATTACCCTTCGTAATTTTTATTTTTTTTTAAAATAATAAGAGAGGTTTTATGAGTAAATGGAATAAAGAAATCTTCATTAAGACTGTAAAGGATAACTGTATAGGTCATACTTCAAACGTAATTGTTGATATAGTTAATTTTAGTGAAAGTACTGCTGATAATTTAAGTTGGGGTAAGGGCGAAAATTGCGGAACTATGACTTATAAGTGTAAAAGTGAAGACTATGGTTTAGTCCCTCTTTTTAATGTGACTACAAATGGAAAAATAAAATTTCACATAAATTATCTTAGAGAAAAAGTTTTGGCTAGAGAAATAATTAGAGATTATCAATTAAAATTAGAAACTAATTTTATGATGGATTTTGATGCTGAATTGTATCCTACTGACTTATCTCATAAAATCGAAGATTTGTTTAATATCAAAACAGAGCTGGATCGTTTTCAAGATACTATATCTGGTATCAGTGCAAGACTAAGGCAGTAATTTTCTAAATGAATTATTTTACAAATATTGTTGCCCTCTTTTTTTTAGTGGGGTTTATATTTTCTTTAGAAGCAGATGCTGGGCAAGATTATAATGGTTTTACTCAGCATAATGGAAATATGGATGCAAACCTTACAACTTTTCAATTAAATGGTTCAAATTCTTCAGGTGCTATAGTCTCTTATCAGTGGTCTCAAACTTTTGGAGAGCCTGTTGAAATAATTAGTTTAACTGAGAATTGGGATGATTGCGGCTTAGATGGTGTATGTCCATCTGAAGAAAATCATATTCCTGATTTTGGTGAGTTGAATGGTGTTTGGGATGAAGGTGAATTTTTTTATGATGAGAATGATAACAATATTTATGACAACGGTTCGATTGCTTATTTTAATTATGGGGTAGCTTATAATTCAGAAGATGAAATTTTTGAATTTATGCTTACTGTGACAAATCAAAATAACTATATTGATACAGATGTAATTCAAGTGATAGTTAAGCCTGAACTAAATGAAGCTCCTCAGATTACTTTAAAAGGACTAACTAATACAGAAGATATGTCTGTAGATTGTGGAGGATCAACTCAGGGAGGGGAAGACGGTATAGAGTGTCCTTTATTTTTTCTGAATGATACTTTTATAGATAGTATTACAGATCCAGAAGGTGATAGTATTGTGTTTGATTGGTATAATGATCAAGGCTTGATACAGTCAGATTCTAATGGAGAGGTTCCTATTTATAATATAGTTTTTATAGGTCCTGACCCACATTATCTGTATGTACGGGCTATTGATGCTTACAATGCTGTTTCAGAAGTAGTTTTAACAGTCAATTCTGTTATTGTCAATAGTTATCCAGTTATTGATTTGGCATCTTCTTTAGAAATTGATGAAGAGGTTTCTTATACTTTGTCTGCAAATATTGAAGACCAGGAACACTTACTTTCAGAGCTTGACATTCAATGGAGTTGTAGCGATGGGTCTGTATTGCTTGACAATCTTGTTCTAAATCAAAGCTTAGGTACAGCTTCAATTGACTTTTTATCTCCATCTGTTCAATATAATTCAGAGAGTATTGAATTTTCAATTACTATTATAGCTTTAGATCCTTATCAGCAGCTAAATGATTTAGCCCCTGTATCTTCATCTGTTATATCTGTCACTGTAAATAATATTAATAAACCGCCACAAGTGACTGGTTTTTCAGAAATTATTTTAAATGAAGATGAAAATAGTTTAATTGATATAGAGGATTTAAGTATACAGGATGAGGATAATTTTAATAGTGATTTTTCATTAGTTTTTTTTAATGGTCCTAATTATGATTTAATTGGAAATTTTATTAAGCCAACTACTGAATCTAATACTGATGTAGAAATATTAATAAATGTTGTGGTTAGTGATGGTGAGCCTGAAGATAATTTTAGCGATTTATTCCAACTACCTGTGACCGTAAATCCTGTCAATGATTTACCTGTAATTCTTAACACTAATGGAAATATTTTTACACAAGAGGATGTTCCATTGGTAGTATCTGTTAGTGATTTTAATGTTTTAGACCCGGATAGTGATTTATTTTATATCTTATTTGTTGATAATAGTGGTGGCACTAATTATACTATTGATAACGGTTTTATATATCCGGATTTAGATTTTTTTGGAGTTTTAGATATTCCCGTTAGAATATCAGATCAGGAAGATTTATCTTCGTTAAGTGATGTTTTTAACATGAGTATTGATGTGACCCCTATAAATGATTCTCCTGTTTCAGCTTACGGAGACCAAAGTTTCGATTTGTTTTTAAATGAAGATTTTGAAGATTATATGCTTATAGACTATAATGCTGTTTTTTCAGATGTAGATGATGATAATTTAGAGTTTAATTATATTTTTTTAGATTCGTTTAATTTTCTAACTAGTGACTTGAATAATCAAGGAGAGCTGTTTCTTTATTCTGAAGATAATTTGAATTCGCTTAATCAAAATACTGGTCTTTTAGATAAAATAACTATAGAAGTTTTTGCTAAAGATTCTGGAAATTTTGAAGCTAGAAATAGTTTTGATTTGACCGTTCTTCCTATCAATGATGCTCCTATTTTTTATTCTGGAGTAGACTCTCTAGGTATGACGTATGTTGGAAGTAATGAGCAAACATCAATTATTGTCGATCTAAACTCACCTTTACCTGAAAGTGGAGATGAAATTTATACAAGTGCATATGTTGAAGATATTGAGGGAGATTCATGGCGATATGAAATTGTTGAAAATCCTTTTAATGGTGTAGTTGAAAGGATAAATGATACATCTTTTAGATACTATCCTAATCCTGGTTTTAGATGTAGGGATAAAATATTGGTTAAAGCGATAGATGTAGGGTTAGACTATTTAGAAGATGGGTCATATAATGAAGTATCTAGAGAAAGTGGGACTGGTACAGTTGAGATTATTGTTGATTTTTGTAATCTTGCTCCTTTTGTATCTAATCCACAATCTTTTTATAATCAGCAGGAAGTAACTGATATACAGTTAATTGAAGATGAGCCCTTTAATATCTCTGATGTTAATTTAGATTTTTTCTATTTTGAGGATTCTAATATTGCTGAAAATTTCACTGATCTTAATAATAGTGGTTTTTGGGAAGATGGAGAGCCTATTGAAGATGATAATGGAAATGGTGTTTGGGATGATTCTGACGAAGTAGTTAGTATGCATGCTATAAATTGGAATGATTTTGGTGAAGATGGCATAGAGCTAACTGGTGATTTTGGTGAAAATGATGGTCAATGGAATGAGGGTGAAGGTTGGAGTGATTGCGGTACAGATGGGTTGTGTCCAAAAGATGAGGGCTATATTCAGCCAGACATTGATGGCACAGAATATAATGGTCAATGGAATGAAGGAGAAGCAAAATTGAACACCCTATATACTGTAGAATTTAATTGCTTGGGGGCTGAAAGCTTTACAAATCAAGATGATTGTGAGTATTATGGAGGTTTTTGGGAGACAGTTTTGCATTTCAAAGAAAATTATAACGGCGAATTACGTGTTGCGATTCAGGCAAATGATGGTAAAGAAGCTCACAATCTTAGTGATCCTTATATTGTTAGTTTTAATGTATATGGAGTGAATGATCCTCCTATTATAAAAGATGCTTTTTTATCTGATATTGATGGAGAACCTATAGTTATTGATGGTAGTAGCTTGAATTATATATATGAAGACAATTCAGATATTAGGTTTAATATAACTTTTGAAGATATCGATAGTGATATTGGTTTAAATTCTAATCCTTTTTCTACAAATGATCTTTATTGGCAATTTTTAAAACCTCCATTATCAGATGAACAGAAGTTTTATGCATCATATAGTGAGGGAATTTTTTCAATAGATTCTTTAAAGGAAGACTGGAATGGTAAAGATAGTATTTATATTAAAGTTCAAGATTTAGATAATGCTTTGGGTGAGTATTACTTTGTATTGGAGGCTCGTCCAGTTAATGATATTCCATATGGATTTAATGCGTCTTTTGTCAGCGATACAAGTTTATTTGAGGATATTCCTTCTGAAATTCAATATAAGGTTTCTTATCTTGATGTAGATGCAGATCCTGATTTAAATAGATTTAATGGTTATAATTTTGTTCCTGATGATTTGGGCTGGCAAACAGATTACCTAGGTTCTAATTTTGATTTTAGATTATTAGATTTTACAGGTGATAGCAGTTTAGATTATAATAATAATTTTGGTGAATTGGGGTACAATAGAAATATTAGTTATGATACATTGAGAGAGAATTGGAATGGTTATGACAGTATTCCTTTATATGTTTCTTCAAATGAAGTTGAGGCTAATCTTGATACAGTATATTTAAATATAGAAGTTCTTCCATTGAATGATGCTGCACAGGATTTTGATATTTATGGGGATCTCAAGCCTTATGCAATGGATGAAACTACTTTCTATATTCCGTGTACTTTAGTTGAGTGTGAAGAAGGAGAGCAAATTATTCATGGGCTTCCATTTGGAGATGATGATAACTTTTTTAGACTACATAATGAGCTCTTGATTCAAGCTTCTGTTGATTATGATGATTATGATGCGGGGAAGCTTTTATTTAAATGGAATAGGACTACTGATATTGATTTAGATGGTTCTGTAAGTCAATATTTTCAACCAGGTTTATATTATCGTCTTGAATTAGGAGTTTCAGATCCTCAAAATACTCGTTATTTTGTGTTAAGTGAAGTTAATGATTCATTCTTCGATAATGAAAATTATTGTAATGAATCATTGGATGGTAATCAGTTATGTTCTAATGATGATTTTTCATTTATGACAGATTCCCAATATGCGTGGGCTGTTGTTGATATGAGAGATAGTTTTTTTAATTATGAAGAAGGTTTTTATTCTAATCCAGATTTAAGTTCAGGCCAAAATGGTTTTTATACTGCCTCAGATTCATCATTAGTTCAATACAATTATAATACTATTGACTATTTAGGCACTACAGAATATAAGTGGAGAGTAGTGGCTTATAATAAATGGTGGGACCATAAATCTGTTGAGGTGCCTCAAAATAAAGAAGTTATATCAGATTTAGATGCGATGAGATTTTTTATAGATTTAGAACGTCCGTATTCTACTTTTTCAATTGTCCAAAATCCTTTATATCATGATTTGTATGAGCTTTATATGGTTGCAAATGAGGGGGTTAATACGGAGGCAACTAAATTATTTATTAATGGTCCTTCATATGAAATTGATGTTTTGGGTACTTCAAGTGATGCTTTCTACTATGCTGGGCAATTTGAAGGAGCAGGGTCATATGAGTTTGAGTTGTGGGCGTTAGACTTACTTGAAAATGGAGGAATATCAAATTACTCTTTAACATATGGTACGGCTGGGCCTGAAAATTTTTCTTCAATAGTTGCACCAAATGAAGTTGCTGAGTTAGTTATTCCAAGGTATTCTGTTTCAGGTAATACAGGTTTTATCATATCTTCAGAACCTTTTAAGTATGAAGGTTTGAATCAGGTTTCAGTATCTGATAAAGTTGAAATTATTAGTAGCAACTTAAGCATTAAGTCTCCTCTAAAAATAAAGTTTAAATATCCTGAGCAGTACAATGACAATGATAATCTGAGTATTGGTAAGAAGAATCAATTTGGAGGCTGGGATTTGATTGAATCAAATCTAAATCCAGATTTTATTGAAGCTGATATAGTTGAATTAGGAAGATATTCACTTTTCAGGTATGATTTTAGCCAATTTGCGATTCCAGAAAAGTTTGATTTAATAGGTTGTTATCCAAATCCTTTTAATCCAAATGTGACTATAAATTTTTCTGTTCCATTTGAAACCCACGTCAAATTAGATGTTTATGATTTAACTGGAAAGAAAGTTAAAACTTTAATAGATGGTAATGTAGATGCAGGTTATATTGATGTTGGTTGGAATGGGCTTAATGATTTTGGCAGTGAAATTAGTTCAGGAATATATTTAGTGGTTTTAAATATGAATAACAAACGATTTATTAATAAAATAACAATGCTTAAATGAAGAATGTTTATATAATTAGTCTTGTGTTTTTATTTTCTTTTTCGTGTGACTCGATTGATAAGGTTGTTGAGTCAACAGAAGAGAATGAAGGTGAAGTGACTCCAGATTTTCACATAAATAATGGGTTAAATGCTATTAACGAAGATGATTTCTCTGATGCTGTTGATTATTTTGATTTCGCTTACTCTCTTCTAGATAGTCAAAAAAGTGAAGATTTGCACTATTTTATTCAATTTTGGCATGGTAGCTCTTGGTCTAAGCTTTTGCTATCAAACACTTTAGTTGGTTCATCTGATGCACTGGAAAGATTTAATAATAGAAAGTTATCATATGATGGGTTTTTTAAACTAGATAGTGTTTTAAATGAGTATGAACAATTGCTGAACTCTGGTGATTTAAATTTGTCAGTATTAGATCCAGCACAAATCAGTAAATATAGATGTGATGCTTATGCTGGTAAGCTTTTGTATTCTGACTATAGAGTTTATTTCTACCAAAATAAATTTTTTAATATTGGGGCTTTAAATAATGAAGTATATCTAGATAGTTTGAATTGGTTTAGTAATGGTGAGCCAGATTGTAATGAATTAGACTCTGATTGCAATGGACTAGGAAATTGTAATGGTTACTGTGAATCTGGAATAACAAATTTGATTAATAGCATAAATGAAAATTCGTGTACAGAATTTTCTGATTATGCCCCTATTGATATAAATGATGTCTATCTAATATTAATCAAAGATTATATTAGGAATGAAAGATATCAGGAAGCTTATAATTTTATAAATTCTATTTCTAGGCAGAAAGTTAAGGCTGAATTTCAAGTTGATGTAAATTTTAATCTTTCGGATGATTTGTATTTAATAGGTGACTTTTCTAATAAAACAATTGATTTTAGCGATATGTATTTATTAACACAAAGTTTAGATAATCCGAATATTTATAATGCAGAGATTGATTTATACCCATCTTTACCGTGTGACTTTAGCAGTCAAGATTCAGATTCTATACGAAATGAATTAGTAGAGTGTGTTAATACTTATTTTAATTCTGATGCAAGAAAGATATTTAAATATAAATTTATTATCGGAGATTACAGTAGCGGTATTTATGGACAAGAGCAAGGAATTGGTGACTGTTTGTCAGAGGATGGATTTAGATTGCTTGAAAATATTCCAAATAGTTCGCTTACTTCAATATCTGTAAATCAATGTTTTAATTCTTGTTCTAGTTATTGTGAATGATTTAACATTCTGTAACAAAATCTTCTTCTAATATTAGTTAAATTAAGTCTTTATATATTGGTGCTTAGTATGGTTAAAAAAAATATTATTTTCATTCTTGTATTATTTTCAATTCTATTAATGGATAGTTTGCCTATAGGTTTTACTGATGAAGAGTTTCAGAACCGTCATTTGATAAATGGTATGGGTAGAGAAACAGATCCTCCTATAGGTCCTATAAGAAGTATTGCTGAATATGAACCTATGCAAGGAGTTTTAATAAGGTATCCTTTTGGTATAAGTACAGATTTAATTAGAGAAATGGCTTCAGATGTTGTTGTATACTGCTTAGTATCAAGTTTTAATGAAAGTGCAGCTCGAAACCAAATGAGTAATGCAGGCGTTAATATGAATAATGTTGAGTTTATTATTGGGAATACTGATTCTTACTGGACTAGAGATTACGGTCCTTGGTGGGTTGTTGATGGAAATGGAGAAGTAGGAGTTGTTGATTTTACGTATAATAGGCCTAGACCTAATGATAATGCGGCTCCATCAAAAGTTGCAAATCATTTAAATGTTCCGTATTATTCTGCTGATGTTGTTCAGACTGGAGGAAATTATATGACTGATGGCTATGGGATGTCTGCTTCAACACAAATAGCTTATACTGAAAATGGTTGTATAGATAGTAATTGTAATGCATCTAATAGTAATACAAATTGCGATTATGTTCCTTTGCCAAATAATTTTTGTACAAGCGTTGACAACACAATGTTGCAGTATTATGGTATTACTGATTATCATGTAGTTGCTGACCCCACTGATGAATATATTGATCATATTGATTGTTGGAGCAAGTTTTTGTCGCCTGAAAAATTATTAATCAGATCAGTTCCACCAAATCATCCTCAATATTCAGAGATCGAAGAAGTTGTAGATTATTTTGAATCTATTAGTAATTCATTTGGAAATAGTTGGGAAATTTTTAGAGTTTATACTCCAAATGATCAGCCTTATACAAATTCATTAATTTTGAATAATAAAATTTTTGTACCCATAACAAATAGCTCTAATGATCAAGCAGCTTTATCTATTTATGAGCAAGCTATGCCAGGGTATGAAGTTTTGGGCTTTACAGGATCTTGGGATTCTACTGATGCACTTCATTGTAGGGTAAAGGGAATCCCAGATTTGAGTTTATATCAGTACTCAACTGGTGATGTGAACATGGATGGAAGTATCAATGTTCAGGATATCATTGTGATTGTTAATTTTATTTTATCTATAAATTCTCCAACATCTATTGAATCGAACCTTGCAGATTTAAATTCTGATGACGATATAAACATTCAAGATGTTATATTGATTGTTAATTTAATTTTAAGATGATTATTAGAATAAAAGTTATTTTTTTAATTGTTTTAGGTGTGTCTTTAATTTTTTCCCATTCTCACAAACAAATTAAAATTTTTGATATAGATGAAGTTTTATTAAAAATTTTAAATAATAATAGAGTTCATATTGATCATTCATATCTTGACTCAGATAATAATCTTATTTTTGATGCTTCAGAGAATGACGAATTAATTTTAAAATCTCTTGAAATTGATTATAAAGTATTAATTGAAGATTTAAGTGCTCACTACAAATCTAGATTGACGTCAAATTATACAAGAGAATTTGGCGTAGGCTCAATGGGTGGATATTATACATTTGAAGAAATTGTTCAAAATTTAGATGATTTACATACTCAGTATCCTGATTTAGTAAGTGAAAAATTTTCAATTGGTCAAACTGTTGAAGGAAATGAAATATGGCTCATTAGAGTAGGTAAAATTATCAATTATGCCACGAATCCTTTATTTCCTTCTATACAAGAGCCTAAAGTTCTATATACTGGGTTGCATCATGCAAGAGAACCGATGAGTTATATGAACCTATTTTACTTTATTAATTGGCTTTGTGAAAATTATCAAATTGATGATGATGCAACTAAAATTTTAAATTCAAGAGACTTATATTTTGTACCTGCTGTAAATCCAGACGGTTTGATTTATAATGAGCAAACAGATCCGTTAGGTGGAGGGTTTCATAGAAAAAATATGAGACCAGTATGTAATCCAGGTTACAGTTATTATACTCAAACTTTTGACTATTATAATCCTGGTGTTGATTTGAATCGAAATTATAGCTATCAATGGGGCCTTGATGATGAAGGGTCCAGTTCTGATGAGTGTGGGTGGACATATAGAGGTCTAAATTCTTTTTCAGAGCCTGAGACTGATGCTGTTAGAGGACTTGTTGAATCCACAGATTTTAAGATGGCTTTTAATTATCATAGTTATGGAAATTTACTCCTTCATCCCTTTGGTTATAGCTATGAAAATCAAGTTCCTATAGATGATTTAAACTTTTTTAAAGAAATTGGCAGTAAGATGGTAAAATATAATAATTATACTTTAGGAGCTGGTCCGGATATTTTATATCCAGTTAATGGAGAGGCATGTGATTGGATGTATGGTGAGCATCAAATATTTGCATACACTCCAGAAGTAGGTTCTTATGAAGATGGTTTTTGGCCAGCTACAGAAAGAATAGTTCCTTTAGCTGAAGAAAATTTACACCCTAACAAAATTTTGGCTATGTACTCAGGTTCTGTTTTAGAGCCTGTTCTTTCATCAACCGATGGACCTTTCAAGCAAGGATTGACCTATCCTTTGTACCTTAAAATTAAAAACTTAGGTTTAAGTGAATTTAATTATTTCAATTTTTTGGATTTCGGAGGCAGCGTTGGTAATGTGTTACTATCATCTTCAGAAGTAACTATTGATAGTGAGCTTATTGGAATGGAGTTTGATGTCGATGCTAGAGATGAAATAGATTTAGGTTTTGTTGGAAGTTTTACGGTTCCCTCAAACGTTGAAGATGGTCAGATAATTGAAATATCTGCATTAATAGATTTTAATGGAGAGTTTAATGAATATTTTTTTCACAATAACTCTTCAATGAGTATTAGAGCGGGTAATATAACTGATGGAATCTCTGATGATTTTGAAGAAGAGAGTGGTTGGTATGTTGAAGGTGATGCCTTAGAGGGAATATGGATTAGGGATATCCCTACTCAAATTCAAGTGAACGGTGTTAATTATATGCCTTCTGATGATCATACTGAAAATGGAGAATTTTGTTTTATAACAGGGAGTGAAGATTTTAATGGAGACAGGTATAATGATGTAGATGGTGGTCAAACCATACTATATTCACCATTGTATGATTTTTCTAGTCATTCTAAAGCATTAGTTTCTTATTGGAAATATTATACTAACAATCTAGGAGATAATCCTGATTCTGATTTCTGGAGAGTTCAAGTGACTAATGATAATTGGAGTACAGTATATACAATTGAACAGACTCAAAATTCAAATATTGATTGGCAATTATATGAATTAACAATAGATCAAAGCAGTATTGGCTTTTCAGATCAAATGCAATTTAGATTTATAGCTGAGGATTTATATGGAGGCTCTTTTGTTGAAGCAGGTATAGATGATTTTTCCATTAGCTTATTCAATGAAAGTGTTAATTTGGGAGATATCAATCAAGATCAGGTTGTTAATGTTTCTGATATAATATTAATTGTTAATTATATTGTTGGTTCTTTAGTTCCTGATAATAATCAATTTTTATTATCAGATTTAAATAGCGATAATGAATTAAATATTATTGATGTTATACTATTAGTCAATTTTATCCTATCTTAACTAGCGTCCTTTTTCATCTCCCCATATGTGTTTGTGAAGTTGAACTTGCAATCTAACTTCTAAACCATCTTTAAGAATCCAGCCAGATAAGTCTTTCATATCAATTTTTCCATAAACTGGTGAGAATAAAATAGGACACAATATATTTAATTTATAATCTATGATTTTACTTTTTGACCATTCGTAGTCATTTTTATCTCCAATAACAAATTTAACTTCATCTTTATAATCAATATCTGATATAATATCCCAATTATTTTTTTTAGACATATTACTTGAAGGACATTTAAAGTCAACAATCTTTACAACTTTTTTAGGAACATCAGATAATTTAAGTGAGCCGCTTGTTTCAAGCATAACTTTGTAATCTTGTTTTAAAAGTTCTTCCATTAAATCTATACATTCCTTTTGTAATAAAGGCTCCCCACCTGTAACCATTACAAGACTGCAAGGATATCCTTCTATTTTTTTTAGTATTTGTTCTATAGAAAAATTTTTCCCTTCATAAAAAGCATACTCAGTATCACAGTAGTTACATCTAAGATTGCAATAGGTGAGTCTAATAAATATGCAAGGTAATCCCATAAATGAAGATTCACCTTGAATACTGTAAAATATTTCATTTATTTTTATGCTCATTATGGAATTAAATTAATAATACGATTAATTAAAAAAAATTATAAAATGAATAAATTTCCAAAATTATTTATACCTGGTCCAACACATGTCTCAGATGAGATTTTAGAAGCTTTTTCCACTCCTCAAATAGGGCATCGAACACCTGAAATTTCTAAATTAATATCTGAGCTAGTTTCGGGTATTCAGGAAGTTTTGTATACTAAAAACCATATATATTTAGTTTCACATCCTGCAACAGGATTATGGGAGATGGCTATTAGAAACGGAGTTAAAAGAAAAGTTTTACATTGTGTTAATGGAGCTTTTAGTAATAAATGGGCATTAGTAACAAAAGAAGTAGGTTTAGATTATGATGTTATTGATTACAAATGGGGTAAACCAGTCCTTTCTTCAGATATAAGAAAAAAATTAGAGTCTGGCAAATATGATGCAGTTGCTTTAGTTCATAACGAAACATCAACTGGAGTAATGAGTGATTTAAATCAAATTGGATTAATGATGGAAGATTTCCCAGACGTTTCTTTTCTTGTTGATGCTGTTAGCTCAATGTCTGGCATTAAGATTTTAGTTGATAGTTGTAATATAGATTTTATTTTTGCCTCTACTCAAAAAGCTTGGGGATTGCCTGCTGGTTTTTCTGTTGCATCTGTATCTGATAAGTTTATTAGCAAATCTAAGAGTATTAAAAATAGAGGTTATATTTTAAATACAGATATATATGAAAAATATTATGATAAAAATCAAACTCCTTATACTCCATCTATTCCTCATATGTTTGGTTTAAAAAAAGCTCTAGAGTTAATATTTAAGGAAGGTATTGAAAATAGATGGAGTAGGCATATAGATATGGCAAATATTGTCAGGGAATGGGCATTGGAGATGGGGCAGTCTTTATATGCTGATCAAGGAGCACAGTCATATACTGTTACATCTATAAATAATGATAGAAATTGGAATATCAATGAATTGAATGATAAATTGCTATCAAAAGGTTTTAGAATGGATAGAGGATATGGAAAATTAAAAGGTAAAGTTTTTAGAATAGCTCATATGGGGAATATTTTCAAACAGGATTTATTAGAATATTTACATATTTTCAAAAAGGTTGTTGATGAATAAGATTTTGATTACAGACCCATTGTCTGAAAATGGTATAAATATATTAAAAGAAGCGGGCTTTGATGTAATTAATATGCCTGGTATTAATTCTGAAGATTTAATAAAAATATTACCTGGTATTGATGGATGGATTATTCGTAGTGGAACTAAAATAAATAAAAAACATTTTCAATATGCAGAACAGCTAAAGGTGATTGGTCGTGCAGGAGTTGGAGTAGATAATATTGATATTGTCTCTGCTACTGAAAATGGGATTGTTGTTATGAATGTGCCTGATGGTAATACTATTTCTGCAGCAGAACACACTATGGCTTTAACATCAGCTTTATCAAGAAATATACAAGAAGGCCATCTTTCTTTGATGAAAGGTAAGTGGAAAAGAAGTGAGCTTGTAGGTAATGAGTTAAGGCAAAAAACTTTAGGTGTTGTTGGTTTAGGCAAAATTGGAAGAGAAGTTATTAAACGTGCTTTAGGTTATGAAATGAAGATTTTGGGCTATGATCCATATGTTAATAAAAAATTATTTGAATCAGATAATATTAATATAGTTGATTTTGAGGAATTGCTTGAAAAAAGTGATTACATAACTGTCCATGTGCCATTAATTGATTCAACAAGAAGTTTGTTTAATTATGAAGTTATGTCAAAAATGAAGTCTAGTGCTAGGATTATTAATGTTGCAAGAGGAGGCATTATTAATGAGGCTGATTTAGTTAAAGTTTTAGATGAAGGGAAAATAAGTGGTGCTGCTATTGATGTTTTTGAAAATGAACCCTTAAATCATGATAATCCTTTGATTAAAGCAAGAAATATTCTTTTGACTCCTCATTTAGGAGCATCTACCTTTGAAGCAAAAGAAGGGGTTTCTACATCTATTTGTAATCAAGTGGTTGATTTTTTAAAGGATGATAAGATGTCAAATGCAATTAATCTACCTGTTAGTGATATGGATTTGTTGAAAACTTTGGAACCTTATTTAAAGCTAGGTAATGTTATAGGTTCTTTTTTGTCCCAGTTAGTCAAGTCTCCTATTGTTAGTCTGGAAGTTGAAAGTTTTGGTCTTGTTCAGGATACTAAGCCGATAATGCTTTCAGTTTTAAAGGGTATTTTAAAAGATATTACAGATGTTAGGATTAATTATGTTAATGTTTTGAGTTTGGCTGAGGAAAGAGGTATTTTGTTGAAATTTTCACATAACACATCGTCTGTTTCTTATTCAAATTTAATTAAAGTTAGGATAGAGACTGAAATGGATAAGTTTAGTGTTGAAGGTTGTTTGTTTGATACCAAGATGATAAAATTTACAAATATTATGGGTTATCAAATTGATTTTTCTCCATTAGGAAATATGTTGATTGTAAAAAATAAGGATATACCTGGAGTTGTTGGTAAAGTTGGTACGGCGTTAGCATCTCATGATATAAACATTGCAGAGTTTATTTTAAGTAGAAAAAAAACTCAAGATTTAGCATATTCTATTATTAAAATTGATGGGAACATATCTGAAAAAGTTTTAAAAACTATTGAAAATTTGGATGAAATTATTGATATAAAGCAAATTCATATTAATGGCTGATTCTTCAATTAGAAATTGGGAAGCTGTTATTGGATTAGAAATCCATGTGCAATTACAAACTCAAACTAAAATGTTTAGTTCTTGTAAATGGAATTATGGTGAATCTCCCAATACATTAACTTGTCCTCTTACAATGGCTTACCCTGGAAGTTTGCCTACTATTAATAAAAAAGCTGTTGATAGCGCTATTATGATTGGAAATGCTTTGAAGTGCAAAATAAATAAATATAGTGAGTTTTCCAGGAAACATTATTTTTATCCAGACCTTCCTAAAGGATATCAGATATCTCAATTTGACAAGCCTATATGTGGTAAGGGAAATTTAAAGGTTGAGGTTAATAAAAGGTTTTGTGATATTGGTATAACAAGAGCGCATTTGGAAGAGGACGCAGGAAAATTGATTCATACTATAGATGGCGAATCCTTAGTAGATTATAATAGGGCCGGTGCTCCTCTAATAGAGATTGTGACAGAGCCTGATTTTAGAGATGTGGATGTTGTTATTGCATTTTTAAAGTTACTTAAAAATACGATTGAATATATAAATGTTTCTGATTGCGATATGGAAAAAGGTAACCTTAGAGTTGATTTGAATGTTTCGTTAATGAAAAAAGGTTCTTCTGAATTTGGTGTTAGAAGAGAAATTAAGAATTTAAATTCATTTAAAAGTATTTCCAGAGCAATTAAGTATGAGATTAATGAACAATCAAGGATATTAGATTTGGGAGGTGAAATAAAACAATCCACCATGATATGGGATGAAATCAATAATAAATCTACTATTCTAAGAGAGAAAGAAGATGCTCATGACTATCGCTATTTTCCTGAGCCAGATTTATTGCCTCTTATTCTATCTAATATTCAGGTTGAAAGTATATCTGACAATATGCCAGAGCTTCCTATGGATAAGAAAGCTAGATTTAAAAAAGTTTATAGTATCAATTCAGAAGATGCGAATTTTTTAATAGCAGATAAAAATGTGGCAAATTATTTTGAGGAATTAGTTGATTTAAGCAAAGATTGTTCTCAGTCTCTAAATTGGATTAGAACGCATGTTACGCAGGTTCTTAATAAAGATAAAATTAGCATATTAGATTTTAAGATAAAGCCAAATAGATTATCTGAGTTGATATATAATATTAATAATAACAATATAACCAATGAAAATGCTAAAAAAGTTTTTGAGGTTATGCTTAAAGATGATAGGGCCCCCAATGAATTAATTAATGATTTAGGTTTAAAGGTTTCTAGAAATATAAATGAATTAAGTTTAATTGTTGAAAAAATCATGAATGAAAATAATGATGAATTTATTCGACTAAAGAATGGTGAAACTAAATTGGTAAAGTTTTTTATTGGTCAGGTAATGAAAGAAACTAAAGGGAAATATCCGCCACCTATGATCATTAAAGAAATAAATGGAAATATATAGAGTTGTTAGATAAGTTTTTAGAAAAAATTGCTGATTATAAAAAAAGAATGTATGATAGTTATAGTAGTTTCTACAGCTCTTATCATAATAAAACTAAGGATATATTAGATAAGACTAGAAAAAGAGTTGAGATAGAAAAAATAAGATTGGAGATAAAGAGAAATTATTATAAGCTAGGCAAGTATGTAGCTAAGCAAAATATATTAAGCGGTTATTCCGATTTCTCTATGGATGATAAGTTTAATGAACTAACTGCTAATATTAAGAAAACTTCTGAAGTATACAATGAAATGAAAAAAAAACATTGAGAATATAGATTGTTTTAATAATATTAACGCGAGTTAATTCATAAAAAAGTGATTTTGCATAAATAATGAAATTTATATACATTAAAGACGATTCTTCTAAGTTTAAAGAGTACAATTTAAGTAAGTTTAAGTTAGTATTTTTAATTTTTACAATATGTTCTGTGATTGTTGTTCCAACTATATTTTTAAGCCATAACTATTTCAAGCTGAATCATGACTTGCATTTATCTGAAAAATTAGATCCTTTGTCGTCCTCAATATCAAGTTCGTTGGATGATATTAGTTATATTAAAAAAGAAATAGACAGGATTCACAGAAAAGATGATACTATTAGATCAATGGTAGGTTTACCTATAATTGATTTAGATATAAGAAAAATGGGGACTGGAGGAGAGGAAGAGGAGTTAGAAGACTTGAATTATTTTTTTGAGGATGAATTTGAGCATGATGTTGTTTCTTATATTGAAACCATTGATTATTTAAGAAGGATTGTTGGAATGGAGATTATAAGCTATCGTGATATTGCAAATTTTATTGATAAAAACCTTAGCTATATATTAAGAAAGCCAGCAATACATCCTGTAAATATGAATGAGTGTGACATGTCTTCTAGTTATGGTTTTCGAAGAGATCCTTATACTAAGAGATACAAGATGCATGAAGGTCAAGATTTTTCTGGAAAAGTAGGTACTCCTATATATGCAACTGCAGATGGTGTAGTTAAATCATCAAAAAGATATGGTAGTTATGGTAATTATATAGAAATTGATCATGGAAATGGTTACGTTACAATTTATGCACATTTGAATAAACGCATTGCAAAAAGAGGAGCTTCTGTTACTAGAGGTGATCAGATTGGAACACTAGGTAATACAGGTAGGTCAACTGCAGCTCATCTACATTATGAAGTTAAATATAGAGGAAAAAACCTAGATCCTCAAGATTATTATTTCGATAAAAACATTTATTGAAACTTATATTTTTAAAATAATTTTTTTTAATTTCTTGATATAAAATCAATCTAAGTAATCTTAAATATTTTCTAAATAAAATTGATTTAATTTTTATATATTTGATATATATGAAATTGAAGGAACTTACAAGATTTAATATGAATGAAAATAAGTATTATATAGAAACTTATGGTTGTCAAATGAATGTCTCTGATTCTGAGTTGGTTGCTAATTTATTAGAAAAAAATGGATATTCAAAAACTGATAATATGCAATCAGCTGATGTTATTTTTCTTAATACATGTGCCATACGTGAGAAAGCAGAAGAAACAGTTAATAATAGATTGGATAGTTTGCATTTTTTAAAAAGAAGAAATCCAAACCTTCTTTTGGGTGTTCTTGGTTGTATGGCAAAAAACCTTAAGGACGCTATTTTAGAAAGTCGACCTTTTGTAGATGTTATTTTAGGACCAGATTCATATAGAAAAATTCCAGAAATAATTAATGATAGAAAACAAGAGAGTTCTAAGCATTTTGTTGATACCAAGTTATCAAAGTTTGAAATATACGATGAAATGTTTCCCTCCCGTAAAGAAGGTATCAACGCATGGATTTCAATTATGAGAGGCTGTGATAAATTCTGTACATTTTGTATAGTTCCCTTTACACGAGGAAGGGAAAGAAGCAGGTCTATTAAAAGTGTTGTAAAAGAAACAACTCAAGCTGTTTCTGATGGTTTTGTTGAAATTACTTTATTAGGTCAGAATGTGAATTCGTATAAAACTCCAGAAGGTGGGTTTGCAGATCTTTTGGGAGAAATTTCTAAAATTGAAAATTTAAAAAGAATTCGGTATACATCTCCTCATCCAAGAGATATGACCGATGATGTTTTAGATGTTATGAGTAAGAATGATAATATATGTAATTATATTCACCTTCCACTGCAGAGTGGATCAAGCAGGATTTTAAAAAGAATGAATAGAACTTATAATAAAGAAGAATTTCTTTTGTTGTGTGAGAAAATAAAAACCTATTTACCTAACTGTGCTTTATCTACAGATATTATAGTTGGATTTCCTGGTGAAACAGACAATGAGTTTAGGGAGACTTTAGATGTTGTTAATAAGGTTAAATTTAATTCTGCCTATATGTTTAAGTATTCAAGTCGACCTGGAACAAAAGCTGCTCAATATTCAGATCAAATTGGAGAAGATATAAAGCAGTCACGATTAGAGGAGCTTATTAAAACTCAAAAAGAAATAACGAATAAAATAAACATAAAATGTATTGGTAAAGAAATGCAAGTAATAGTAGAGAAAGAAAGTAAAAAATCTTGTTCTCAATGGGCTGGAAGAACCGAAGGTAATACTTGGGTTATATTTGACAAGATGAATTTTAATATAAAAGATACTGTTACATTAAGAATTCATGATGCGCAAGGGATTACTCTTTTTGGTACACCTATAACTTCTTAAAAAGAGGAGATGTAATGAAATTAATTAAATATTTATTATTTATAGTATTTTTAGTTGTATCCTTGGTTTTTATTATAAATCTAATGGAACAAAATGATGAGGTTTTTATAAAGGACACATTTTTGATGACAGATATTGCAAAAGAGATATATCCTGATAGTTCTAAAAATTTTAAAGGTCCTTATGTTGATCAGGTGATGATTAAAATCCCTTTTAGTGACCCAAGTAGCAAGGGTTTGAAGGTTTGGGTTTTCTTTTTGGCTGTATTGACTATTGGAGTTCTTATAGGGTTTAGTATTGCTCTTGTTCAAATAGTTTCTCAAAAAAGAGAAGTTATATATAAAAGGTCTAAGTTAAAAAAACTTCAATTAGAACTAGATACTTTAAGAAATCAGAGTATTGATGAAGATCTTGTTTTAACTGACAATTTTGATATTGATAAAAATATTAATTCTGAAAAGAGTTAATCGATGATAATTACTTTAATCATAATTGCATCAGCTTTTGTAATTATTTATTTTGTATTTAATTATAAACCTAAGCAAAAAGAAAGTTTGAGGGATTTATATACAGAAGGTCTTGATTTGATGGTTGATGGTCATCGTCAAGGAGCTTACGAGAATTTTAAAAAAATAATCAGCAAAGATACAGCAAATGTTAAGGCTTATATAAAATTAGGACAAGTCATTAGAGAAGGTGGTAATCCTGCAAATGCATTAAAAATTCATAGTTCGGTAAGTCTTAGAAGGGGCCTTACTTATTATGAGCGTGTAGAATTATTGAAAAATATTTCACTTGATTACTATAATCTGAAAAAGGTTGATCAAGCTATTCAACAGTGCCATAAAATACTTAAAATCAATAAAAAAAATGATTGGGCATTAAATAAACTGATTTATTTTTATCAAAAAGAAAAAGATTGGTTTAATGCCAAAAAATATCTTGAGTTGAAATTGAAAAATTCAGGTAAAAGTGATAATCGTTCACTAGCTTTATATAAAATTCAAGAAGGAAGATTCTTCCTTTCAAAGGCAGATTTTGAAAAATCTAGAAAGTGTTTCGAGGATGCTTTAGTTATATGTAGCGATGTTTCAATTGCGTATTATTTTATTGGTGAGTCTTACAGTCAGGAGAGTGATGCGGTTTATGTTGAGGCAGAGCAAAAAAGTCAAATAAATATAAGTTCTGATTTGCATAAAGAGTATGCAGGTGAAATGGAAAGGGCAAGAGAAATTCTTGCGAAGGCAATTGAAAAGTGGATTAGTTACGCTAAATTGAAGCCAGAGTCATCTTGGATGGTTATTCATTTTTTAAAAGATGCGCTATTTGCTTTAGATAGATATAATGAAATTGAAGTGGTTTTAAAAGAAATTTTAGATAAAGATTCTGATAATGTGGATGTTATTGCAGCCTTGGCAGATTATTATAATCATATGGGAGATTCAGTAAGTGCTCTTAAAATTATCGATAGTGGTTTAGAGAAAGATGATAGTTCGTTATTAGTTAGATTGATTAGATTGAAATTATTGTTTTCTGATAAAGATTCAAGAAATACATCTATTAAAAATGAGCTAGACTGTTTAATTAAAGACTTGGTTAAAAATATTGATTATCAGGTTTATAAGAATACATCAACAGATAAAGATGCACTGTGGCTATATTCGATGTCTGATAATAAAGAATATTCAAAATGAAATTTAGATTCGATATCTTTTTTTTAGGTCTATTTTTTTCAATTTTATACCCATCAGATTTAGATGAAATTACCAGATATATTCAAAAAGTTGAAAAAGGTGATTTGAATATTCCTTATCAAGAAATATATAGTTATGATAAAATAATGCCTGATAATCCTCTTTATTTATATTTAAGAGCTTTGATTGAAATTGATGGTGATATATCGATGGAATACTATAAAAGATTATATGATTTGTATCCTAATCATAAATATGCAGATAATGCTGCTATGAAAATTGGAGAATATTATTATTCAAAAGGTTTGTATGTTCAAGCAGCTGATTGGTTGAAAAAAATGCCAGTGTATTATCCAAGGTCTGAGCAATCTCAGTACGCAGTTGATTTATTTTTGAAGTCATTGATTATCGCAGGAAAAAAAGATACAGCTATGTTTTATTTGAAAATTATAAAAAATCAAATGCCAAATGTTAAAATAAAGGATGAATATATGGGTATGTTGCAAAGTGCAAATGTAAAAAATACGCCATCTAGCATTCCATCTGTTTGGGGGAAGTCTTTTTACTTGCAGATTGGAGTATATCGTGATTACAATAATGCAAGGAAAGTTAGAGATATTCTAAATTTGAAGGGGTTTGATTCTAGAATCCAGAGGGTTTCTTCAAGTAATGCTAAATTGTATACTGTCATAGAAGGACGTTACCCTAATAAAGAATTAGCCAATAAGGCAAGCTCTAATATTAGAGAGTTGTTGACATACGATTCTATAGTTAAAGAGCATGATTAAATTAAAAGGAAGCGGATGTTACCCGGGTGGGTGCCACGGCCTTCAAAGCCGCTGAAACCTAGAAATAGGTTTGGTGGGTTCGACTCCCACACGTTTCCGCCAATTCTAAAACTTGTTGTAGGGATAAGTCTATTATAATAAATTAGCACGCTAAAAATAATATTGTATGTTTAAAGATATTCAAAATCACTTTACAAAGATACTGAGAAATATAAGAGGTCAAGGTAAAATAACCGAAGATAATATTTCTGATTCTATGCGAGATGTTAGAAGAGCCTTGCTTGAAGCAGATGTTAATTTTAATGTAGTTAAGAACTTTATAAATAGAGTTGCTGAAAAAGCTTCAGGTGACACTGTTTTTGATTCAATAAAGCCAGGACAACAATTTATTAAAATCATTTTAGATGAATTAAAGAAGGTTTTAGGTGGCTCTGAAAAAGGAATAAGTTTTGGAAGTCCTATGACAATTGTTGTTGTTGCAGGTTTGCAGGGTGCTGGAAAAACTACAACCAGTGTAAAGCTTGCAAATTATTTAAAAAATAAGCATAGCAAAAATCCATGTCTTATTGCAGCAGATCTTCAAAGACCTGCTGCTATTGATCAATTAGAGATTTTTGCAAAATTACAAAATATCCCTGTTTATTATGATAAAAGTTCCAGTGCTATTCATTCTGTGAAGAGTGGGCTAATGCAATGCAAATCAAACAAGCATGATCTTGTTATAATAGATACTGCAGGAAGATTAAATATTGATTCAGAATTAATGAATGAATTGAAAGATATTATTGATTTTTGTAAGCCAAACGAGGTTCTATATGTTGCAGACTCTATGACTGGTCAAGATGCCGTTGAATCATCTAAGGCATTTAATGATATTGTAGAAGTTTCGGGCGTTATACTTACTAAAGCTGATGGAGATTCAAGAGGTGGGGCAGCCATATCTATTGTCGAAACTATAAATAAGCATATTAAGTTTATTGGTTTTGGTGAAAAAGTTTCTGATTTAGAAGTTTTTGATCCTGAGCGAATGGCTAAAAGAATACTTGGCATGGGAGATGTAGTAGGCCTGGTGGAGAAAGCTAAAGAAGTATTTGATGAGAAAGAAGCTCTGCAAATGCAAGAAAAATTAAAGAAAAATAATTTTGACTTCAATGATTTCAAATTACAAATTAAACAAATAAAGAAAATGGGCCCTATTAAAGATTTAATAGGAATGATTCCAGGTGTTTCTGGTAAGTTTAAGGCATTAGATATGGATGACAATAAGATTAAATGGGTCGAAGCTATTATAAATTCGATGACAAAATCTGAAAGAGAAAACCCTTCAATAATGGATGGCTCTCGACGTAAAAGAGTTGCTAAAGGGTCGGGAAGATCTATGCAGGAAGTTAATCAGTTGTTAAAACAATTTTTAATGATGAAAAATATGATGAAAAAAATGAACAAAAGAGGTAAGTTAAATATCCCAATTTAAAAAATTTAAGGAGGAATAGTAATTGGTTAAATTAAGATTAAAAAGAATAGGAAGAAGAAAAAGTCCCTTTTATAGATTAGTCGCCATAGACTCAAGAAAGAGGAGAGATGGAAGAGAAATTGAAAAATTAGGATGGTATAATCCTTTGAAACCTGGTTTAGAGGCCCAATTAAATGAAAATCGAGTTTTGTATTGGCTTAAAGAAGGAGCTGTTCCTTCTGCGACCGTTTATAATTTATTAACTAAGAAAGGAATTAATTTTAAGATTCATTTAAACAAATTAGGTAAGACTGAGGATGAAATTTCGAGCCTTATGGAAGAATGGTATGTTAAGCAGCAGCAAAAATTAGAAAGAGCAGAAGAAAAGAAAATAGAGAGAAAGTTAGCTAAGAAAGATTCGAGTAAATCAAAAGTAATAGAGGAAGCTCCAGCAGAAGAGGCTCCAGCAGAGGAAGCTCCAGCAGAGGAAGCTCCAGCAGAAGAGGCTCCAGCAGAGGAA
>PAHI01000029.1 GCA_002705575.1 Fidelibacterota bacterium
GCGAAGAGTTTATAGATGACAATAAAAATGGTCTGTGGGACCAAGGCGAAGAATTTACAGACAAAGGAAATGGATTATGGGATAATGGACAAGATGATTGGCTAAAAGATAATATAGAAAGTGAATCCATTAATTATTCTTCTATTAAAAATCAAGAAATCGCAAAAGACATAAATCGATATGTAGACAATGTTGCTATATATGATGCTAAATATGATAAAATAGAAAAAATTCATAACTCAATCAATAATGTGAGCAAGAAATATACTGAAACAAAACATCTATCTAGTAACACAGAAGCAGTGATTAGTACTATAGAATATGATCTGAATAAAATTGATGCTAAAAATATAAGCTTAGATGACAAAAACTATGCTATCCCTAGCTATAAGAAAATAAAGTCTGGTATATCTATATCTAGCTTAGTTATAATTCTATTGCTATTCATTATATATACTTATAAAAACAAAGAAAGTCGTGCAAAACTATCATTTGGGGCTTTTTTCTCTATATTTTTATTGCTTACACTAATATTTAAAATAAACAGTCAATCATCGCAAGGAAGTAATACATATCAGGATATATCGTATATTTATATTGTTAAGCCAAGCGATGAAAAATATACAGATCTTCCAAATGGAGTTTTTGATGCAGGAATTGATGTAGATTGCGGGCTAGATGGAATATGCCCAAATGACCCAAACTATATATCAGCTGATAATGATGGCACAGAAAGAAACAACTATCTTGAATCAGAAGCCTTTGAAGATAATAACGACAATGGTATTTGGGATGAAGATGAAAAATTTACAGATAGTAACAATAACAATAAATTTGATTCTATTGAGATATATGCTGACCTTGGAAACCGTCAATGGGATGAAGGCGAAGAGTTTATAGATGACAATAAAAATGGAATTTGGGATAATGGTGAAACCATAGCAAAAATAAATCTTGAGAATCTTATAGGCTCTATTGATAAAACAAGCTTTCAAGAAGCATTTCTGGATTATAAAAAAGAAGGTGAATCTAATGGTAAACTTTATGCTGAGAACATCATAATAACAAAAGAATTTAACCGCAACAATCTTAATTCTTTAAGAGCTCACTCATCAATTATCCTTGACATTCTAAATGAATCTGACGAAAAAAAATCAGGCGATTACTTCATCATTAATGATGAGGATGCTAACGCAAACATAAACGGCTACTTTATTGGCTATGTAAATGCGACTGGAAATTACTACAAGAAAACTGAAACAGATAAATTAAAAAGTAAAGATATCTTAAAAGAGCAGAAAAACATCTTAATAGAAAATAATTATTTTAGCAATTATATTCAAGCAGCAGCAAAAGATATTCTTGATATAGATGATTTTCAGTTAAAAGATTTAAATGAAGAATTTGTAGCTCAAATTTTTATAAATATATCCGAGAGTTCAAATAACCCCAACTTTATAATAAATTATAAAAAAGAGCTCTCTAATTTAGATTCAATCCAAAATGACAATGGTATTATCGCTGGAACAATATTACAAATGAATCCAGGAGAAACATCCGATATAATATTTACAGATGATAAGGCATACATAGTATTTCTTCATTCTAAAAATTTAAACACAAGCACTTTGGATCTTGAAAAAGAAAGAGAGACTTTGAAAAGTAAAACCTATACATTCTCTAAACACTTTGAGGCTCAAAGAAATAACCTCAAAGTAGATGATTGGAGAAATAAATCTTCAAGAAGCGTACCTAACGCACTAGGATACTCAGATAATATAAACGATATATACTTTAATTTAGGAAACTTTAAAGCTGCCTTTAGTTTTAATACAAACTAAAGCCTTGAATAACAGCTAGCTATTACAAATATACTTAGAAAATACTATAATAAATTCATGGCAATAAAGAAGATTTAGAAAGCTTGTTTATTATGTACGATTCCATTACCTTCTAATGACAAAATATTAAAAGGCTTGCATGACCTCCTATATTAGCTTTTCTTTTTTTTTGCAAACAACCTCTACTTAAATCAGGTTAATATTAAATTTTATAAAAAAATTCATTCTTAATATTGCTACAGAAATATTAATATATTTTATTGAAACCTAGAAATTTAAAAAAACAAGAGTCACAGCAATAGGAAAACCAATAACATCATATCAATTTAATTTTAAAAACATATAAAAAAAGCACCCTATAATTTAAAAGGGTGCTTTTAAAATGATAAGCTTTATGAAAAAACTTATGGATTACATCATACCACCCATGCCACCCATGCCGCCCATACCACCCATGCCACCCATATCAGGGGCAGCTGGAGCACCAGTACCAGCAGGCTCAGGTTTTTCAGATATAACAGCCTCAGTTGTTAAGAGCAATCCAGCAATACTAGCTGCATTTTGAACTGCAGTACGAGTAACTAAAGTAGGATCTATAATTCCGGCTTTAATCATATCGCAATACTTTTCTTCTCTTGAATCAAAACCATATGATTTAGATTTGTTTGAAAGTATATCATTTATGACAACGGCTGGTTCTAAACCTGCATTTGAAACTATTTGCCTAGCTGGACCTTGAAGTGCTTTTTTGACAATATCACACCCAATAGCTTCGTCACCCTCTAAACCATCTGATTTAATTGATAAAGAAGCTCTTAATAACGCAACTCCTCCTCCAGGAACGATACCTTCTTTAACAGCAGCTCTAGTCGCATGTAAGGCATCTTCTACTCTTGCTTTCTTCTCCTTCATCTCAACTTCTGTAGGAGAGCCTATATTTAAAACTGCAACTCCTCCTGACAATTTCGCCAATCTCTCTTGAAGTTTCTCCTTATCGTAATCAGAAGATGATTTTTCTATTTGAACTTTTATCTCATTAACTCTAGCCTTAACAGCGTCAAGATCACCTTTACCTTCAACAATGGTAGTATTATCTTTATCTATTGTAACAGTTCTAGCCTCACCTAGATATGAAACTGTAGCATTTTCTAACTTATAGCCCTGATCTTCTGAAATAACTGTACCACCTGTAAGTATGGCAATATCTTCCATCATAGATTTTCTCCTATCACCAAAACCTGGAGCTTTAACAGCTGCAACCTTAAATGATCCTCGAAGCTTATTAACAACTAAGGTAGCTAATGCTTCACCTTCAATGTCTTCTGCTATTATAAGCAATGATTTTCCTGCCTGAACAACTTTCTCAAGTATAGGTAAAAGATCCTTCATATTACTTATTTTTTTCTCATGTATAAGAATCATAGGATTCTCTAACTCACATTCCATGCTTTCAGCATTTGTCACAAAATAGGGAGAAAGATAACCTCTGTCAAACTGCATCCCTTCAACTGTTTCTAAATAAGTATCAGTACTTTTAGCTTCCTCAACAGTAATAACTCCTTCATTACCAACTTTATCCATTGCTTCTGCTATCAGACCACCTATTGAATTATCATTATTAGCTGATATTGTTCCTACTTGACCTATTTCATCTTTACTTGAAACTTTTTTGCTTAACTTTCCAAGATAATCCACTACTTGAGTAACAGCATGATCTATACCTCTTTTTAAATCCATAGGATTAGAGCCTGCAGTAACATTTTTAAGCCCCTCATTAACAATAGATTGAGCTAAAACAGTAGCTGTTGTAGTTCCATCACCAGCAACATCAGATGTTTTTGAAGCAACTTCTTTAACCATCTGTGCACCCATATTTTCAACTTTATTTTCTAATTCAACTTCCTTAGCTACAGTAACACCATCTTTAGTAATCACAGGAGCTCCAAAAGACTTCTCTATAACAACATTTCTTCCTTTGGGACCTAAGGTTACTTTAACGGCATCAGCCAATGTATCTACACCAGTTTTTAAGGCTGATCTAGAGTCTGAACTATATTTTATTTCTTTTGTAGACATTATTAACTCCTTAATTATTTATAGTGTTGCAAGAATATCGCTTTCACGCATGATTAATAATTCACCGCTATCAATTTCTGAGCCTGAATATTTACCATACAATACTTTGTCACCTTTCTTGATTGTCATTTTTACTAAATTACCTGAATCTGAAATTTTTCCTGGACCAACAGCTACAACCTCACCTATTTGTGGCTTTTCTTTAGCTGTGTCCGGCAAAATAATTCCTGATGCTGTTTTTTCTTCAACAGCTTGTGGCTTTACCACAACTCTGTCAGAAAGTGGATTTAACTTCATTTTAAACCTCCGTTTATTTAAAAAATATTATTCAAAAACAATACAACAAATATAATGCCATTAGCTAAAAAAATCATAAAATTATGACAAATAGTCATGATTATTTGCCAGTGCTTCCAAAACCACCCTTTCCTCTACTGCTATTACTAAGATTATCCTTAATAGTATACTCAATATTAGAACAATTTGGTGCAACAATTTGAAATAGCCTTTGGCCTTTCTTTGCAGTAAAGCTATAACCTTTTATATTATCACAACATGCCATTATTTCACCTCTATAGCCTCCATCAATCAAGCCGATTGAGTTTGACATTCTTAAAGGAGTTTTACTAATACTTGATCTTGGAATCAAAAAGTATGACAAACTATTTTCTGACTCACATGCTATCCCCAGCTTTATAAGCTTAGTTTCTGCAGGTTGAAACTCTACATCTTCGATAACGTATAAATCAAGACCTGCGTCTCCTTTATGAAAATGACCATGGTTTTCATAATAAATTCTAGCATTTTCATTTAATATTTTTAAATATAATTTCATAAATAACTCCTTATGGATCTACCCAGTCACCATTTTGTTTGATTAATTTAATCAATTCTTCATCTGCAACATTCATCGGCACATTTTTTTTAACTATATCTTGTTTTTTATATAATGATATTTTACCAACACCTGTACCAACATAACCATAATCAGCATCTGCCATTTCCCCTGGCCCGTTAACAATACAGCCCATAATGCCTATTTTTAAACCCTTTAAATGCTCTGTTTTTGACCTAATTCTTGATGTAACCTCCTGTAAATCAAAAAGAGTTCTTCCACAAGATGGGCATGATATATACTCTGTTTTAGTTATACGCGTTCTGCTAGCTTGTAGTATGCCAAAAGAAATTCTATTTATAAATCTGAGGTTTTTATGACCTTCAGTTTTGAGCATAATACCATCGCCAAAGCCATCTATAAAAAGGCCTCCTAAATCTATGCTTGGATACAACTGAATCTGCTGATCACTTAAATTACTATATAATTTTTCTACTATCACAGGCACACGACAATTATTATTAATTAAATTTAAAACCGCTGAACGAATGTCTGCCATAAAATGAGCATTATCTGAATTTATCACTAGAACTATAGTTGAGTCATTCTTGATTTTTGATATAATATTATCACTTAAATTTAAAGAAGATATTCTTAAAAAATTAACCTCAGAATGTTTCTTATCATCACTCAAATACTGTTCAAGGCTCAATACTGGATAGTGTCGATTTTTTTTACAATTACTCCATATTGAAAAATCTTGTATAACTCCTATTGTTCCAGGAAGTTTGAAATCAACTTCTTTTTCACCAATATATATATAGTCACATGCAATGTCACTAATTCCCCATTTATCAGTTTCTTCAAAATACTCATATCCTAGATCAACAAGAGATTTAATCTTAATTTTTTTAATAAAAGATAGATCATTAATAACCCTAGGAACATTTTCTCTGCCAATATTTAATATTTCAACACTATTTCTTTTCATATAATCAAAAGGATTACTCGAGTTTTCATTTATTTTATTAATATCAGGATGATTGCTTCTATTCAAATATTTATTTATAATATCTCTTGCTACTGGTATTTCAAATTCAGGTTCTTCAGTCAAAGAGACTCTAATAGTGTCACCTAAACCATCTTCCAAAAGCGTTCCTATCCCTAAAGCAGACTTAATTCTACCATCTTCTCCTTCACCTGCCTCAGTGACACCTAAATGAAGAGGGAAATTCATTTTTTCTTTAATCATTGTGTTAACTAATAATCTATAAGCTTGAACCATAACAATAGGATTACTTGATTTCATAGATATGACAACATTATAATATTTTTCATCACTACATATTCTAAGAAATTCCATTGCAGATTCAACCATACCTCTTGGAGTATCTCCATAACGACTTAAAATTCTATCTGATAAAGATCCATGATTTGCTCCAATTCTCATTGCAGTACCATATTCTTTACAAACACTAATTAAGGGCAAGAATCTTTTTCTAATACGATTAATTTCTTCACTATACTGTTTATCTGAATATTCTTTATAGTTAAATCTTTTAACATCAGCATAATTACCAGGATTAATCCTTACTTTTTCTACGATTCTAGCCGCAATTTCAGCTGCATAAGGAGTAAAATGTATATCTGCAATTAATGGAGTATCATAACCTCTTTTAACAAGCTCTTTCTTAATCTGGCTAAGATTCTCTGCCTGCTTTCTACTTGGAGCTGTAATACGTATATATTCACAGCCTGCATCAATCATTCTAATGGACTGTTCAACTGTACCTATAGTATCCATTGTGTCTGTTGTAGTCATTGACTGAATTCTAATGGGATTATTGCCACCCAATGAGACATCCCCAATCTTGACTTCTCTTGAATTCCATCTTGAATAAGAAGTTAAAGAATTGCAATACTGATTTTTATTTATAGTTTTTTCCATTGTTAGAGTTTATAATTTAATACTATAATTTCTGATATTCAAAAGGAGCAAATATGAAGAACATAATAATTGGTTTTATGACATGCTTATCATTATTCATTATAATAGGAGCGACAGAAACTCCTCGAATAATAGATACTCCACCAGAAGAATTAATAAGACAGCTAGTTGGTATAGATAAAAGTTCAATTGGTAAATATCAAGGTTTTACGGATAGCAATAATAGCCCCAATAAGGGGATTTACATGATTAACACTGAAAATGCACATGTTTACAAATTGAATTTTGAAGAAAAAAAATGGCAGAAATTCACATCAGATAAAGCTTGGATAAAAGATTAGGTAAAATATGAAATTAAGAACCATACTATTAGGTAGTTTTTTATCTATTATTCTGGGTGCTGCAAATGCATATTTAGGATTATTTGCAGGAATGACAATTTCGGCATCAATACCTGCAGCAGTATTATCAATGGGAATTCTCTCATTATTTAAAAACTCTTCTATAAAAGAAAACAACTTAGTTCAAACATCCGCATCTGCTGGTGAATCATTAGCTGCAGGAGTTATATTTACAATTCCTGCACTAATTCTCATTGGTTCAGAGCCAGATTCTATATTTAAAGGGTGGGAAAAATTTAACTATTTTAAAATTTTAATGTATTCATTAATCGGTGGAATCATGGGTATATTTTTTACAATACCACTTAGAAAAGCACTTATAGAAAATGCAAAATTAAGTTTTCCTGAAGGTCAAGCTACCGCAAAAGTATTAGAAGTTGGTAACAATGCAAAAAAAAGTAATTCAAAGGAAGCAAAAGCCAACTTAAAACTAATGATATTAGCATCAATATATAGCTCAATATTTAAACTAATACAATCTGGATTTCATATGATATCTGAAGTATTCACTAGCTCATTTTTAGCATTTAAATCAGTTTTTGGGTTTGGAGTATCGCTATCTCCCGCTCTATTATCTGTTGGATTTATTATAGGAAAAAGAATATCTATCATGGTTTTTTCTGGTGGTGCTTTTGCATGGATAATAATACTACCTATATTAACTGCAGGAACCAATAGTGTTAATATAGATTTAATGGAGTATGCCTATGAAGTCTGGAACAAAAAAATAAGATACATTGGAGTTGGAACTATGCTTGTTGGAGGAATATGGTCTTTAATTTCCGTATTTAAATTTATATCTATAGGCTTTAAAAATGATTCGACCAAATCAAAGGAAGCAAAAGACATTCCAAGTAAATGGGTTTGGGCAGGAATGATATTAATTTTTGTTATACTTGTTCCAATATATAATCAAGATATCCAATCTTTACCCCTGTCAATAGGTTTATGTTTTCTAATAATACTTATGGGGTTCTTGTTTTCATCTGTTGCAGCTTATATGGCTGGAGTTGTAGGTTCTTCTAACAATCCAATATCAGGCGTAACTATCGCTACAATAATGTTTTCCAGTTTATTGATTTTGTTTCTAAAGGGCCAAGCTGAAAATGGGCCTTTACTTGCTATACTTATCGGATCTGTTGTATGTTGTGCCGCAGCGATAGGAGGAGATAACATGCAAGATTTAAAAACAGGACATATAATTAATGCTACTCCTTGGAAACAACAAATAATGCAAATAATTGGAGTAATCTCAGCATCTCTTGTAATGGGCTTTATAGTTCTCTTATTGCATAATGCTTATGGAATAGGGGATGGATTAAAAGCCCCGCAAGCTAATTTAATGAAATTTGTATCTGTAGGCATATTTTCAAATAATCTACCCTGGGATATGATAATAATTGGAGCTATTGTTGCTATTTGCATAATAATTACTAATATAGTATTCAAAATAGAGATACACATACTGGCTGTAGCTGTTGGAATATATCTTCCAATTGAATTATCCATTCCAATACTGATTGGAGGTCTTATTGCAGATAGAATAAAAACTCGAGAAAAAGGTATCTTAATAGCATCAGGAATTATTACAGGAGAGGCGCTAATGGGCATCATAATTGCTATACCTATATTTATATCTGGAAATAAATCATGGTGGCCTCATATCAAATCATTAGAAATATCAAGTTTAATTGTATTTATTGCCTTCATTGGATGGTTCTACTATCAGTTAAAAAGTAAAAAAGCCTAATGAAAACCGTACTTATAACAGGAGCAACTGATGGTATAGGTAAGCAAACAGCTATCAATATAGCAAAAAAAGGACATCATATCATATTTGTTGGTCGTAGTGAACAAAAATGTAAAACAACTCAAACTGAAATAATTAAATCAACATCTAATAAAAATATAGACTATTTTTCATATGATTTATCATTGATATCAGAAAACAAGTTACTTAGCATTGATATCCAAAAAAACTATCCTAAGCTTGATATTCTTATCAATAACGTTGGTGCCCTTTTTTTAAAAAGAGAGATTACAAATGAAGGGTTAGAAAAAACATTCGCCCTAAATCATTTAGGCCCATTCTGTCTAACACTTGAACTTTTAGACCTATTAAATAAAAGTAAAAATGGACGTATAATTAATGTCTCATCAGCAGCTCATTACAACATAATAGAAGAACGTATAAAAAAAGAAAACAACAGAAGCTTCATAGAGAAAAAAATGTTCAGAGCTAAATTTAACATTAATGATTTGCAATGTAATCAAAATTACAAAGGAGGCCATCAATACAGTCGTACAAAACTTATGAATGTATTATTTACATACAAACTTGCTAACAGTTACTTAAAAGACACACAATTGTCAGTAAACTGCCTACACCCTGGATTTGTTGCTTCTAAATTTGGTCACAATAATACTGGGATTTTTCGAAACATTTTAAAATTTGCACAAAAAGTAAAGGCTATTTCATTAAAAGATGGGTCTAAATCAACTACGTTTCTCGCTTTATCGAAAAAAGTTCAAAATATATCGGGTAAATATTTTGATGAAGATTGCTCATTGAAAAAAAGCTCAGATTTGAGCTATAATAAAGACTTGCAAGACTCGTTGTGGGAAAAATCTTCTAAATTGAAAGATAGCTTAATTCCTGAAAATTTTACTTCTTAATTTTGAAACATTTAATAAATCGTGGTATCCAACTGATATATAAATCGAAGAATTAATATCATTTCTCGATTTTTTAATTTTTTCATATTCGTAACCAATTATAATTTGCCAATTATCATCTATAGAAAAATAAGATTCAAATAGAATTTCAATTCTCGACAAATCTTGTTCGTTCATTAATTCAGAAATTTGCTTGAAATTCTCTATTTCAAACTTAATTTCATATAAATCAAATTCATAATCCCAGAATAAACCACTTTTAAAATAGGATGTTTTCCTCGAATCATTCAAATAATCACTTATATCGTAAGCTAAAGCAATCTCAGCATTAATATGCCCTTTATTAAAATTCTTCAAAAAAACACCTAGCCCCTGATTTCCATGATATCTAATATCAACACCTACTTTTGTATTCTGATCAATAGCAATAGTAGAAAAATTATAGAATGAGTAGAATTCTCTTAATCGACTGCTATTTTTATATCGAAGTTTTTTATATGAATTACTGCCTGTTGCATGCAAAAAAAATCTTAAATCTTTAAAAGTATGTTTAGTTGTTCTCTTAAATCTAGAATATGCACCAAATCCATAATCCGAGTTATTATTAAAAATGTAACTTCCTCTATAATATTTCTTCCAATTAGGCTTATCATATATTTCATGAGAAAAGATAATGCCTAAAAAAATAATATATTTTATTAAAAGAATAAAAATCATCTTATAACAGCAATTTTAGTTATTCCATTTCCATGCTTATTATTTTCAACAACTAAAAAATAAACTCCAGAATCAATATAGTCTCCGTTTTTCTGTCTTCCATCCCAATTAATTCTATTCTCATTATAAGGCAATTCTATTTTTTTTAAAACTTCTCCACTAATAGTCATAATTTTAATTATTGAACCTGCATACATATCTTCTATCAGAAAATTATCATGCTGTCCAACAATAAAAGGGTTTGGACTTACCCCTACTTCGCTATTTTTTTTATTATTTTGAAATGGAATTTCCAAAATAGAGACTCCATTATCTGTAGCCAAAAAAGCTAACCCATTATCATTATCAAATGTAACATCTTTTACGTTGTTTGACAATATATCACTATTGCTTGTAGTAACACCAAACTGATCAGGCCAAAAACTTAAATCATTTTTAATAACTCTAACACCACTATGACTTGTTATTATCCATACGTTATTCTGAGCATCTACCCTAACTTTATCACCTTCACTAAATGGTAAATTATTGAAAAAATCCAAAGGATAAATAGGGTCTATTCTTAAACCTGTAATATTGTAACCTTGGACACCATTACTTGAAAGAACCCAAAGAATATCATTAGCTCCAAATTTAGCAAAAGCTATCGACCATATACTCACATTAGGATCTAAGCCTGGTAAACTTTCTAGGTTTTCAATGTCAAACCAACAATACTGATCATTTCCATAATTAATGTCTCCCTCTTTACAGATAAATCCATTATTACTATCTCCTAAAAGTTTTAAACCTCCATTTGAATATAAGTTTGCATCAGGAGTATTTGTACTTAAAAACTGAAAGGACACCCAAATTCTTCCCCATCGATCAAATGCTACCTCTCTAGGAACATAAGATACTTCATCTGGTGCAACAATATATTTCCATTCATTATTTTCTAAACTCTTATAGACTAAAATTCTTTGAGTATTTTCTGCGTACGGATTAACAAACCAAATATTAGTACTATCATCCTTTATAACTTGATTAATTGTCATGTAATCAGAATCTTGATTATCATAAATACCAGCCATACCATCAAATACAGGAAGCCCGATAATATCAAGAATTTGATAATTTTCAACATCTATCATTATTGCACCACCTCTATTTGAAGCGCTAGGCATAATACCATTACTTGGAATATAAAGTATATTATCATGAATCATTAAACTCAAATAAGATTTTTCAGCTGACATATAATTTAAATCTAACCCATTAAATGAATTACATTCATAAAAACTATCTGTTTGAAAATTAGGCTGAGGGCTATTTGAAATAAGATTAGTAAAGGATTCATCTTTATAAATAAAAACACCACTTCTATTAACTCCATATAAAACTCCATCCTGAAAAGTTAAAGCATCAACGTCTTGTGAAGCCAATGTGTTCGGAGAACATTTGTTAATGATATTGCTATCTGAAATCTCCCAAAAACCTTGATTTTTCATTCCAATGTATACGCTGGCTGAGTCAGCATAAATTGATAAAGCATCTGAAAAATCAACTCCTGAAATTTCTATATTTGATGCATTAAATGGAAGATTGTTATAATTTAAAGATCTAACCCCTTCTGAATATAATATATAGATAGTTTTATTATATGTATCAGTATACACATCTATATATTCTCCTAAAAAAACTTGTTGAAACTGTATAGTATTAATTAAACTAGTAGGATCAAAGGGATTGACAATGGCAACATAACCACTATCATAAAATAACGTCATTAATCCATCTAGAATATCAAAACCTAAAACACCTAAAGTTTGATTCACAAAATACCAATTTTCAGGAAATTTTAAATTATCTGAAATGTTACCATAATATATACCTTCATCAGTTAAGACATACAAAATATTATTATTGAACATAATTTTTATAAACTCTGAATTTATGTTTGAAGTAAACCCTTTGTAATAGTCATTATAAATTAATTGATCTTCATTATACGAAAACTGCATTAATCCATAAACATTATTAGATTCATAAATCATAAAAATTAATCCCTGATCTGATATTATAAACTCTACTGCAGAATCTATGTCATCAATCAAGTGACTAACTATAAGATTTGATGAATTTTTATATAAAGCTCCATTTCCACATAAAACCCATAAATCATTATCATCAGACTCAATATCAGCTATATTTATGCAAATATCTTTATAGTTCGATTCATACTCTTCAAAAACTTGATTTGAAAAGTCATAAATAAATATGCCGCCATCTGTAGCACCGTAAAGTTTATTATCATATTTCACTATTTCTTTAGGAGAATGAATGGAATTTATATTCTGCCAAGTATTTAAGTTAGCAGATATAAAAAAATTAATTAAAAGTATACATTTAAAAATCAGATACTTATTCCTTTGTATGTTTTGTACAATTCAAAAGCAGCATGCATAGCTTCTCTACCTTTATTTGTATCATCACTTTTCGAACGATCAATTGCTTGCTGCATATCATTTGTTGTCAAAACTCCAAAACCTATAGGAATATCTGAATCAACTATCATTCTCATTAAAGCTCTAGAAGTCTCAGTTGCAATATAATCAAAATGTGGAGTTTCACCCTTAATTATGCATCCTAGAGCAACCACAATATCAGCTTTGTTATTTTTTATAAGCTTTGATACTACACCTGGAATTTCAAATGCACCTGGGACACTATGGATATTAACTTTACTACGGTCACCACCATTATCTATAAAATAACCGATTGCACTATCTTTTAATGAATCAGTTATCATATTGTTAAATTCACTAACTACTATTGATAATCTTATTTTGCTTATATCAATCATCTAAAAAAGATAGTAAATGACCTAATTTATCCCTCTTCGTTTTTAAATATTTTTCATTTGCATCATTTGATTTAATTTCTATTGCTTCCCTGCCTACGACTCTAAGATTGTAACCCTCTAAACCAATTATTTTTTTAGGATTATTTGTTAATAGTTTCATTTTCGTAACTCCACATTCTTTTAGAATTTGAGCACCTATTCCATACTCTCTCAAATCTGACGAAAAACCTAATTTTTCATTAGCCTCGACAGTATCAAACCCTTCGTCTTGAAGTTGGTAAGCTAAAATTTTATTTTTCAAACCAATACCTCTTCCTTCTTGACGAAGATAAACTAAAACACCTGATTCACAATTAGATATTTTATCTAAAGCACTAACCAATTGAGGGCCACAATCACATCTCAAAGAAGCAAAAATATCACCTGTTAAACATTGAGAATGCACTCTTACTAATGGCTCAGAATTTGATTCTATTTTTCCTTTAACCAGAGCTATATGATGATCTCCATGTATTTTATCTTCAAATAATTTCATTCTAAATTCACCAAATTTTGTAGGCAAAGGAATATCAACAACCTCACTCACAAGCTTCTCTTTTTTCCTTCTGTATTCTATTAAATCTGCAATTGAAATAATTAACAAGCTATGTTCTTCAGCAATCTCTTTCAGCCTATCCATTCTAGCCATAGAACCATCTTCATCTACTATTTCAACTAAGAGACCCATTGGAGAATGCTGCGCTAACTTAGCTAAATCTACACAAGCTTCTGTATGTCCAGCACGCTGCAGAACTCCTCCGTCTTTAGCAATCAAAGGGAACATATGACCTGGCCTTACTAAATCTTCAGAACATGAGCCTTCGTCTAAAAGAACTTGAGTTGTGACCCACCTATCTTTTGATGAAATTCCAGTAGTTATATTTTCTTTAGCATCGACACTAACTGTGAAATTAGTTTTTTGATGCTCTGTATTATCCTTAACCATAGGAGATAACTTTAATTTGTTAGCTCTATCATTTGTTATTGATGTGCAAATTAAGCCTCTTCCATACTTCATCATAAAATTAATATCTTCTGGGGTTACTTTTTCTGCAGAAATTATAAAATCACCTTCATTTTCCCTATCCTCATCATCAACGACAATCAACATTTTTCCATCTTTAAAATTTTTGATTGCTTTTTCCATTAATCCTATTTTTTCTTTATTCATATGAAGCCTAATTAATTTATACTACTAAATTTTTTTATATACTTACCGATAATATCAGTTTCAATATTTACAAAATCATTTTCTTTAATCTTACCAAAAGTTGTATTACTTAAAGTATGAGGAATAATCCAAATATCAATCAAGTTTTCTTCTATTTTAGCAATTGTCAAAGACACACCATTTACAGCAATAGAGCCTTTATTTATACAATAGCAAGATAATTTTTCTGGCAAATCAATTGTAACAATAAAACTATTATTATCTTTTGTTATTTTTTTTATCTTTCCCAAACCTTCTACATGACCCTGCACTATATGCCCATCAAACCTTGAGCTTGCCATTAAAGATTTCTCTAAATTAACACTATCAAATGTTTTCAAATATTTTAAATTTGTCTTTTCAATTGTTTCTTTTACAACATTAAAATCAAAAGTATATATATTTCCATTCATGATTTTAGTAATTGTCAAGCAAGTACCATTTATTGATATACTGTCACCTATCTTGGAGTTCATTCCAAATTCTTTGCTAACTTCAATTCTTAAATTTGAAAGATCTTCATAATGCTCTATATTAGAAACTACACCAACTTGTTCAATTATTCCTGTAAACATAATTCCTTTTTTTCAAAAACCTGCAACTCATCAGAGCCCAGTATTTGTTTTGTTTTTAAAAACCATTTTTCATCAATTTCAATTGGGTTTTTTAAATTCGAATTAGGTAACTTAAAATCTGCAGTATATAAATATAATTCATCTATTAAATTGTTTTTATAAAAAGACCCGACAAGAGTAGGACCACTTTCGATTAACAACGAAGTTATTCCTTCGTTAGCAAGCTTGAAAAGAACATCACTTAGATCTAATACTCCATCAACTTCTTTGACTGGAATAAAACGGCAACTTGAAACTTTATTTTTATTAAACTTCTGATTAGAGCACATCACAATAGTTTCTGCTTCGTTATCAGAATAAATTTTTAAATTTAAAGGAGATGTTCTGTTTGTATCTAGTACTACCCTTTTAGGATTATAGCCTTGAACCTCTCTTACAGTTAAGCTAGGATTATCAATTTTAGCTGTTTGAGAGCCAATTAAAATTGCATCAACTTTAGACCTTAAATAATGTGAATTTTGAATTGATTCTTTACCTGTAATCCAAGTCTGAGTATCACTATCAATACCCATAAAGCCATCATTACTTTGAGCTATTTTTGCTGTAACCCATGGATATCCTTTCTCTACCCATTTAAAAAACCCTTTATTAAGTTTTGATACATCCGTATCTAAAAACCCTGAATGCACTTTTATACCAAAATCCTCTAATTCTTTAATTCCTTTGCCATTTATATCAGGATTAGGATCTTTTGATGCAATAAAAACCTCATCTATGCCACTATCAATTAATAATTTAGTGCAAGGAGGTGTCTTAGAATCAATACAACAAGGCTCTAGTGTTATAAAAGCAGATGCCCCTAAGGGATTCTGGATACAATTATCTATTGCATTTTTTTCAGCATGAGAGCATCCATAACATTCATGATATCCTTCTCCAATTATTTCACCATTTTTAACAATCACACACCCGACCAAAGGATTAGGAGAGACCTTACCTCTACCTCTCTTAGATAACTCAATAGCTCTTTCCATCATATTTTTAATAAAATTTTCTGAATAAGATGTTTTATACATATCAAAATTTAATTTCAGTTAACCAAAAAACAAACTGACTTATGTTTTATTTAAATGCTGTCTATATGATTCATAGCCTACGATACCTACAGATACTGCTACATTTAAACTTTGCTTTACTCCTCTCATTGGGATTTCAGCATGCAAATCAACTATTTCTAAAATATCTTCACTTACACCCGAAACTTCATTTCCAAATATGAAACAAACGGGCAAATCTAACTTAAAATTGAATATCGACTTTGAATTAACTGTTTGCTCAATTACAATAGGTGTAATCTTATTTGATCTAATTATTTTAATAGCTTCTAGAGGATTTTCATAATGCTCCCAATTAACTGATTGATCAGCACCCAAGGCTGTTTTACTTAAATCTTTTCTTGGAGGAAAAGGAGTATATCCTGTCAAATAAACTTTTGAAACACCTATACCATCAGCACTTCTAAGTATAGACCCTACATTATGCACAGAACGTATATTCTCAAGCATTACATAAATTGGAAATTTATCAATATTAATTAGCTCCTTAATAGTAGGGCGATCTGCTTTTAATTCATCATTTGTTCTTTTTATTCTCATATTCACATTCGCATATCAAAGAACTTAATCAGTTGAAATATTTTTATAAATCGGGTTAAAGATAGAGGAATCCTTATGCAATACAGAAAAATCTAAATTAGATATTTGAACAACAATATTTTTTTTGTTTTTAATATTATTAATATTTACAATTCTTGGCCAATCACCAATATAATTGTCAAATATAATTTCATTAATCAATTTCCCTTTTCTATGACCAAAATTGTAGATTTTATGTATATTTTTTTTATTAGCATCTATCCAAACCTTCATAGTTGCTTTAGATTTTTTACGGCCTCTATTTTTTTTAAATATATCTACAATAATATATTCTAAATTATTATGAATAACCGTATCTGAAACCACATGCTCATAATTTAAAATTGATGGATTAATCTGTATCATAGAAAAATCAAAATTAAAACCAACTCTGTTATTCGTTATATCTATAACTTTATTTGTCCCTGGCTTTGTAATCCATTTTTGTGTTTTTCCATCAGCATAAAACCAAATCCATGAATAAACACCTGAAAAATCTAACGGCTCTATAAAATGCAATCTTGATTTCTCCACAACATCAGAATCATTAAATCTAATTCTATCTACATCTATAATTGTTTTTATATCGTTATCTTTGATTGTTAATCTAAATGAAACATTAGAGTCATATTTTTGAATAATTGTATTTAACAAATCAAAAGATGTTTTATCTGCTAAACATAACGATATAAAAAATAAAAATATTGTTATTATCCTATTTTTAAACATTTTTACCTCATTTTGTTTTAAAATTTCAGCTTAATATTACTAATATTCACTAACATTTATAATCAAAATACATATGATTCTTAAAGAACCAATTACAATACTAGCAAATGGGGAATTCCCTAAACACCCTACACCTTTAAAAATACTTAAAGAGTCAAATAGTATAATTTGTCTTGATGGTGCAATAAATAATCTGGAAAACACCCACATCAAAGCCAACTTAATTATTGGAGATTTAGACTCAATAGATAGTAGCCTTTTAAAAAAATACCATAAAATCATACTAGAAAAAAAGAATCAAAATGAAAACGATTTTCGAAAGGCATTAAATTGGATTAAAGAAAAGAAATGCTCGAATATAAATATTTTAGGAGCAACGGGATTAAGAGATGATCATTCAATTGCTAATATCTTCAGTATAGTAGAATTGGATTTTAAATTTGAAATGAAAATTTTTACAGATTATGGAATATTTCAAATTGTAAAAAGTAAAACTCTAATAACTAGTTTTAAAGGACAACCGGTATCTTTATTTGCTACTAAAAAAAATATAAAAATAACAACATCTGGATTAAAGTATCCCTTGAATTCAGAATCTCTAAATAGCATATATTGTGGAACTTTAAATGAGTCTTTATGTGATTCGTTTACTATCGAATGTAATGGTGGAAGCACCCTAGTTTACACTGCTTACCAAAAATGAGACGTGTTAAAAAAGAAGATTATAGCTCATGGCAATCCTACTATTGGAATTACCAAAAAATACTTGCGGAAGACTACTATATTCCCTATCTGTTAGACAATAGTAATATATTAAAAAGTAAGGCAAATTATTTATCTGTAATTGACATTGGGTGTGGCAATGGAGGCTTTGCAGATGCTCTAAATGCTCTAGATGGAAATTTTTCAAAAATAAGGATAAAGGGAATCGAGATAAAGGATTTTAGTAGCTGGAATAACAGCAAAACAACTTATAGTGTTCATAACATAATAAAAGACGATAATAAAAATTATAAGCAAAAGTACGATATAGTCATACTTAGGGATGTTATAGAACATATACACAAAAAGGATACAGAGTTTTTTATGAAAGAAGTTGCTAGTTTTCTAAGACCTGAAGGGGAAGTACTTATAACATTTCCTCCTTACTTCTCTCCGTTCGGACTCCATCAACAGACTATAATGAAATCTTTTCTAAGATACATTCCCTTTCTAAGCCTTCTACCTAAGTCAGTTCTAAAAAAAGTTGTAAACCAGTTCGAAAGTGAAAATGTTTGGGATAAAATTGAAGAAATAATAGATTCAGGCATGACAATATCTAATTTTAAAAAAATACTAAAAAAAACCGGTCTTTCTATATATAAAAAAAGGTTCTTTTCTGTGCGACCATCTCATGAAATCCGATATGGGATCAAGACCTTAAGATCTCCATTTGGATATTTTCCAGTATTTAGAGAGCTTCTGATCTTAGGCACATGCTATATCTTGAAAATTAAAAAAACTTCCTAACAGATGTGATTCTTTATGCTTTCAGGATTGTTGATAAATAATTAAATTTTTCATTATTTCTAAATCAAAAATATATAAAATAAGGTATCAAAAATGAATGAAGCTCCAACAAAAACTATTATAGCCGCTAACGAACCTATTAAGACTTACAGACCCGGTTCTCCTGAAAAAGAAAGCATTAAGAAAGAAATAGAGCGATTAAAGTCTAAACAAATTGAAATTCCTATCATTATAGGCGGAGAAGAAATCAAAACAGATAATATAGCAACATGCGTCATGCCTCACAACCACAATCATGTTCTGGCAACATATCATCAGGCATCTGAAAGAGAAATCCAAATGGCTATCGAAAGTTGCCTAGGTGCTCAAAAAAAATGGGTAAACACATCGCTTGATGAAAGATGTGATATATTTCAGAAAATGGCTGAGCTATTGCAAAATAAATATAGAGATATAATCAATGCTTCTACTATGCTTGGGCAAAGCAAAAATATCTTTCAAGCTGAAATAGATTCTGCATGCGAACTGATTGACTTTTTTAACTTCAACTGTCAATATGCTCAGGAAATATATGCTAATCAGCCCTGCATTTCTCCTAAAGGCTTCAAGAATCATCTGGAATACAGGCCTTTGGAAGGATTTGTGTTTGCAGTAACTCCATTCAACTTTACATCAATCGCTGCGAATCTACCTTCTGCTCCAGCACTGATGGGTAATGTCTCAATATGGAAACCGGCATCAAGCTCTGTTTATTCAGGGCACTTTTTAATGCAACTATTTAAAGAAGCGGGCCTCCCTGATGGAGTTATTAATTTCGTTCCAGGCAGAGGATCAATGGTTGGACCCAATATAATAAAAGACTCGAATCTTGCAGGTGTACATTTCACTGGATCAACTGCAGTTTTTCAATCAATGTGGAAAGATATCGGGAATAATATAGACAGCTATAAAACATACCCCCGAATTGTAGGTGAAACAGGAGGGAAAGATTTCATACTCGCCCACGAATCAATTGACCCTACTGAACTTGCAACTGCAATGATTAGAGGTGCTTTTGAATATCAAGGGCAAAAATGCTCCGCTGCGTCAAGATGCTACATTCCAACAAATATATGGGAAGATACAAAAGAAATCTTGCTAAGTGAGTTATCAACCATTAAAATGGGTGACGTTGAAGATTTTACCAATTTTGTTAACGCGGTTATAGACGAATCAGCTTTTGATAGCATATCATATTACATAGACTACGCAAAAGAATCTCCGGATGCAGAGATAATACACGGCGGTTCTTACGATAAAACAAAAGGCTACTTTATTGAGCCAACTGTAATCGTAACCAAAGACCCTAAATTCAAGAGCATGGTAGAAGAAATATTTGGCCCTGTGCTAACTATCTACATCTACGATACCGATTGGGAAAGCGTATGTAAGCTTGTTGACTCTACATCAGAGTATGCACTAACAGGCGCTATCATGTCAAAAGATAAACAAGCAATTAAAACAGGCAGTAAAATGCTAGTTAATTCTGCAGGAAATTTCTACATAAATGATAAGCCTACAGGAGCCGTTGTAGGCCAGCAGCCTTTTGGAGGCTCTAGAGCATCTGGAACCAATGATAAGGCCGGTTCATCCCTAAATCTATTAAGGTGGGTTTCTGTTAGAACAGTTAAAGAAACCTTCGAACCTCCAACTGATTACAGATATCCATTCATGGAAGAAAAATAGTGAAAAAAGATCTTGTTAACGAGTTTGACTTAATAGATAGTGTGATTGTACATGAGCCATCCAATGAAATAGCTCAAATGAAATTTGAAAATCTTAATTCAGAAGATAAAGAAAAATATTTATTATTCGATGATATTCTTTACTATGAAAAAGCAGAAAAAGAGCACAAAAAATTCACTGATATAATAAAAGTATTTACAAATAAAGAGAATTGCTTTGAGTTAGCTGAATTACTACGAGAGATTCTATGTAATAAAAAAATAAGAAAAGATTTTGTATCAGATATAGGTTGTAGTTCTGCAAACTCTGACAATTGTGATTCAATTATATTTACTGTGCCAATTGGCGATAACTATCAATCACTTCCCTTGCCAAACATAATGTTCACACGTGACTTAGGGGTCAGCATTGGAAATTCCATGATAATTACCTGGGCCTCTAATAAAGTAAGAAATCCAGAAAATATTATAGCTAAACATATTATCAAAAATCATAGTCTCTTTTCTGGATATGATATCTATGATTTTCATGAAAATCATCCGGAACTTGCGTTTGAAGGAGGAGATGTCACTCTGATAAATAAAGAGACCGTAGCAATTGGAGTTAGCGAGAGAACATCAAAGGCCTCCGTTGAAGCTATTACTCCATTTTTACATAAAAATGGCATCAAATACATTATGTGCTTCAATATGCCCAAAGAAAGAAGATTTATGCATCTAGATACAGTGTTCAGCGTAATAAATAAAAAGGAGGCTCTTATATACCCCCCATTCTTTGAAAATGGAAATTCTCAAGAATTGGATGTAGACATAATCAAAACTTCAAAAAGTGGCTCTCTATCTTCAGCAACGTTAAAAGCAAGCAGCGCCTTTAAAGAAATCGGAATTGAATTTAATTTTATACGATGTGGTGGAGAGCATTTTCAGGAAGAAGAGCAGTGGACAGATGGAGCGAATGCGTTCTGCCTATGTCCAGGGGTTATTATTTTATATGACAGAAACACACAAACTATACTAGACCTTGAAAAGCATGGTTATAAGAAAATATCTGCTAATGATTTTTTAGCACTAGATAATTTTGATAGAAGCCAAAAAACAGTAATAACCATTGAATCAGGGGAACTTTCAAGGGGCCGAGGTGGCCCAAGATGTATGACAATGCCAATAAATAGAATAAAATGAGCTTCAAAAATAATAAAAAGGTCGTAATCGCTTTAGGAGGAAATGCTTTAATGCAGAAGTATGACTCAGGATCTGCCGAAGAACAATTCAAGCAAACCAGAAAGAGTTTAGACCCTCTGTTTCACTTTATTGAAAAAGATTACAATATATGTATCACGCATGGTAATGGCCCTCAGGTCGGACTCGAACTATTAAAAAATGAAGCTAAGGCAGATGAGATACCTGCCCTACCTCTAGGTGTTTTGATAGCGCATACCCAAGGCGGTATTGGCTATATAGTTCAGCAATCTTTACAAAATTTATTATCTAAAAAAGGTCTAGAAAAAGAAGTCGTTACATTTGTATCTCAAGTCAAGGTTGACCCTAATGACCCAAAATTAAAAAATCCAACTAAATTCATAGGGAAACACTATACTAAAGAATTAGCAGCAGAAATGATAGAAAAATTCAATTGGCAAATGAAAGAACAGGAAGAAGATTCTTGGAGAAGAGTGGTCTCAAGCCCTGCTCCCCAATATCTTTTTAATGGAAACTCAATAAAGCATATGATGGAATTTGGGACGATTGTAATTGCTGCAGGAGGAGGAGGAATACCAGCATACATAAAGGAAGATAAAGGACTTAGACTAGTCGATGGAGTGATTGATAAAGATATGACCTCTGCCCTTTTAGCAAGAATAGTAAAGTCAGAAGAATTTTTTATTATTACAGATGTGGGGCATGTTTGCTTAAATTATGGAGAAAATGATGTTAAGAATATCCACAAAAGCAACCTAAAGGAAATAAAAGAATGGCTAAATGAAGGACATTTTAAAGAGGGTACCATGAAGCCTAAAATAGAGGCAGCAATATACTTTTTAGAACACCATGGGAAAAAAGTAATTATAACCTCAATTGATAATATTGAAAATGCGATAAAGGGAATTTCTGGAACAATAATAGAAAAGGTTTAATTGATGAAAATACACGAATACCAAGCAAAGAAAATACTAAAAAAATTTAATATACCCATACAAGATGGCTATCTTATTGAAAATATATCAAATTCTAGAGAAATAATATCAAAGGTACAAAAAGACTTTAACTCTAAAGCAGTTGTTGTAAAAGCTCAAATACATGCTGGAGGACGAGGAAAAGCTGGAGGGGTAAAGTTTTGTACATCCATAGATAAGGCAGAAATCGAGACTAAAGAAATGATGGGAAAAACTTTAATCACCCATCAAACAGGATCTGAAGGCAGAGAAGTAAAAAAAATCCTAGTCACAGAAGCTCTTGACATAAAAAGCGAATTCTATGTTGCTATAACTTTAGATAGATCTAAAGAGATGAATGTTATTATGGTCTCTCCTGAAGGAGGAGTTGATATTGAAGCAGTCGCTGAAAAAAATCCTGAAAAAATACATAAGGTCTGGGTACAGCCTAATTATGGATTAAGGTCCTTTCAAATCAAAAAACTAATTAATGGTTTAGGGTTTGGCATAAATCATGTAAAGGATGCAATCAAGTTGTTTCAAGATTTATATAAATGCTATGAAGAAACAGATTGCTCTCTACTTGAAATAAACCCTCTAATCATAACTGAAGATGATAAGATTATAGCGCTAGATGCAAAGTTTAACTTTGATGGAAACGCACTATACAAACACTCTGACATATTAGATATGAGAGATATTGATGAAGAAGACCCTACTGAAGTTGAGGCTAGTAAATATAACCTGAATTACATTAAGCTTGATGGTAATGTTGGCTGCATGGTTAATGGAGCAGGTCTCGCGATGGCAACTATGGATATTATAAAGCTTGCTGGAGGAGAACCTGCTAACTTTTTAGACGTAGGGGGTGCTGCTAATGTTGATACAATTAAAAACGGATTTAAAATTATATTAAGCGATAAAAATGTAAAAGCAATTCTAATAAACATTTTTGGTGGTATTGTAAGATGTGACAGGGTTGCAAATGGAGTTGTTCAGGCTGTTCAAGAAATGGATTTAGATTTTCCTATTGTGGTAAGATTGCAAGGAACAAATGCAGAACAGGCAAAGAAAATATTAGATGAATCCGATGTATCGGTAACATCAGCAAATAGCATGAAGGATGCCGCTAGTAAAGTAGTTGAACTAGCTTTAAGGAGTTAAAATGTCAATATTAATAAATAAAGATACTAAGGTAATTGTACAAGGCATAACTGGTTCAGAGGGAACCTTTCACTCTCAACAGATGAAAGAATATGGAACTAACATTGTTGCGGGAGTAACCCCTGGGAAAGGTGGCACTATGGCAGTCAACAACTCAGTTCCTGTATTTGACTCTGTTGAGGAGGCTGTAAAAGAAACAGGTGCAAATGCTTCAATAATATTTGTACCTCCTGCTTTTGCTGCAGAAGCGGTAATTGAGTCAGCCTATTCAGGCCTGGATGTGATTGTATGCATATCAGAAGGAATACCTGTTAAAAACATGATAGAGGTGAAGTCTTTATGTAATAAAAACAACACTACTCTTATTGGGCCAAATTGTCCAGGGATTATTACTGTAGATGAGTGCAAACTTGGAATAATGCCAGGATTTATTTGCAAAAAAGGTGATATTGGTGTAATATCAAAATCAGGCACCCTAACTTATGAAGCAATTGACCAGCTTGTAAAAAATGATTTAGGAATAACAACTGCTATTGGTATAGGTGGTGACCCCATTATTGGTACAAGCATGAAGGATGCTATTAAATTATTTGAAGATGACAACAAAACAAAAGGCCTTGTAATAATAGGTGAAATTGGTGGACAAATGGAAATTGAAGCCGCTAATTGGGCCAAGCATAATTGCAGTAAACCTATTGTAGGTTTCATAGCTGGACAAACAGCTCCTCCAGGAAGAAGAATGGGACATGCTGGAGCAATAGCTTCAGGCGGAGATGAAACAGCTGAAGCAAAAATGAAGATTCTATCTGATTGTGATATAGATGTAAGCGAGTCTGTTGCAGATATAGGAACAATTATGAAGATTAAAATGGAGAAAACTTATGGCAAATAGAACATTTGCAATTATTAAACCCGACGCTATTGAAAATAAGTTTATGGGTGAAATTATAAGCAAAATTATAGAAAATAAATTTGATATTTTAAATGCTCGCCTAATTACCATGAGTAAACCTCAAGCTGAAGGATTTTATGCAGTTCACAAAAAGCGTCCCTTCTTTCGTGATCTTGTATCGTTTATGTGCTCAGGTCCTTGCATGGTAATTGAGCTAAAAAAAAACAACGCTGTACTTGAATGGAGAAATTTAATAGGCGCAACAGATCCAAAAGAAGCAGAAGAAAGAACTATTAGAAAACTATTTGCCGAAAACAAGGAAAGAAACTCTGTTCATGGTTCTGACTCTGATGAAAATGCTATTATTGAAATAAACTATTTTTTTAAAAATGAATAATCTCTACAAATTAGTAATTTTCATTTCTTTAATATTGTTTTTCAATAAATGTAATGAAGACTACCATGAAATAACTAGCATTAACATGGATAACGGCAATACTAAAAAAATTGAATCAAAATACTATCAAAAAAAAATAAATCACTCTTCTCATTTTGATTCCATCCAATTTAACTGGTCTGCAGATAATCTTTTAGGCAATGGCTATGAAATCCATACAGTGGGTTATTACGGTGAGTCCATACTATTTTCACCTAATACGTCTGGAAATCACGAAGTTACGTTAACCGTTAAACATAAATGGACTGGAGAAATTCTAGGCAAAGAAAAATATATTATTAAATCAAATGCCAAAGAAACATCAAACTTTAATGATCGTAAGGAACCCTCTAAAATTATCAATATTAAATCAGATTCTAACCCTCATTTAAAGACAAATAAAGCAAATAGTGAAAAAAATCAATTCCTACACTGTGTCCAAATAAGCTCTTGGAAAACAAGAGGAGATGCTCTAGTAGAACAAAAAAAATTAGACTCAATAGGATACCAATCTCAAATAAAAAAAGTTTCATTAAACAACACATCCTGGTGGAGAGTTAGAATGGGATGCTTTGAAGAATTAGATGAAGCAAAAAAAATTAGCAATACTATTTATGAATCCCTATCTAAAAAACCATGGATACATAGCGTTTTAAAAAAATCTAAAAAAAACAATACTTACTTAGTTAATGCTGAGCAAAAAATTGATGTAGAAAATCTTATCGACTATGAAGATATAGAAAAATCCAGCTCATCAAAAATTGATGTAGAAAATCTTATCGACTATGAAGATATAGAAAAATCCAGCTCATCAAAAATTGATGTAGAAAATCTTATCGACTATGAAGATATA
>PAHI01000030.1 GCA_002705575.1 Fidelibacterota bacterium
ACCTGCATTAGATGTAGGAGCTTCATTATACTCGCCTTGAACACCTACAACAATGTCAGCTGTAGCTGTTGCACCATAAACGTCTGTTATCGTTAGGTGAGCCTCATAAACACCTTCTTTTCTATCAATTTCTATAACTTCACTTTCAAAAAACTCAATCCCCGTATCCCATACACCATTTCCATTCAAATCATCAAATTGTTCTACGGGAGAATATAATCCATCACCATTCCAATCAGTAAATGGTTCCGGTTCATAAGTTACTGACCATGAATATGTCAACTCATCATTCTCAGGATCAGAAGAAGACTCTGCCGTAAGTAAAATAGTAGCCTCATTAGTTGCAGGGCTTCCATCATGAGGAACTACCCAATAAGAAGTATATGCATCATAATCATTACTATCATTTAACATATTAGTTGTATATGTTGCCAAACCATCACCTACAATAATTAAATCTGCTGGATTTGGACCCAACGGACTTTGATTTTGCTCTGCATTTACAATGACACTTACAAAATCGCTGGATGATCGATGCTCAACATAACTTGGATTGCCCTTAAAGTAAGAATCTGTAACTATAAGCTCAAAAACATATACTTTCTGATTATTCCCAAATTCATTATTCACTTCAAAAGTTGCTGAATATTCTTCTGAATAAAAGCTATCAATATCTCCTGAAACTTGGTTCCAAGAATACGTTAAACTACTACCTTCAGGATCAAACCCTGAACCAGTTAGCTCAACAAAGACACTATTAGTTTCAATATCTCCATCATGCTCAACAAATACGAACTGGTCATCTCCTGCATATGCAATTGGATCAAGATTCTCATTAGTAATAGCACATGTGGATAATGCCGGTCCCTCTCCTGCATCATTAACTGCTTTAACGATAAAACAAAATTGAGTTTCGTAAGATGGCAAGCTATGTAAATAAGAAGTATCTACTATATTAATAGGGTTTTCTCCTGTATCAAAGTAAACATTATATGATTTTGCAGGATATCTTCCTCTTAATGAAGAACAGCATAATTCAGGCTCATCCCAAAATATCTCCGCAGATAAGTCTCCACCAATAGATGAAAGATTTGTTATAGTCTGAGGTGGTAAATTTCCAATTAAAATTGAAAATGGTTTTATTATATCAGAATACATTCCAAACTCAGTAACCATACCATCTTCAATTGGAATAAAATCATCATTAAGCTTCAAATACATTGGTATATTTTCAAAAGCTTCTATAAAACCATCTAAAAAATCTAGCTTAAGAATAGCATTTCCAGTTATATTAGAAAGAATCTCACCTTCCCAAATTTGCAAATTATTTGAAAGAAAGTCATAATCTTCTAACCTTATGTCTTGTGTAAAATTATTTCCAAGAACACCAGCCCAATCAGGATGCGGGAAATATAAAGATATCCAATAATTAGGACCAATAGGCGGCTCCACAACATCAGAACTTTGATCATAATCATCAGAAGCAGAACTTGAAAACCCTAAATAATTATACTGGTCAATATGGCTTTGATTCCATCCGCTTATAGAAGCAGATAATTGCATTCCAATAAAACCTCCACAATCAGAACCTACGACAGAACACCTTAAATCAGAAGGCAAAGACTGACCGTTTTCGTTTTTAGAAATTATGTAATAACAAAATTCAGAATCTGGATCCAAACCAAGTATCTGAGTCGTAGAATTACTTGTTTCTTTTATGAAATTATCATTTTGGTCATAAATTTCATACTTTAATTCTGGCCCACATACTTCTAATGAATCCCACGATAAAGAAAGCCTACAATCACCCGGATTATTTGAAAAATTTTGAACTGAAGGAATTGTATAAGAACAAGCACCTTCTTGATTGCCTTCTAAATCAAACAAATCATTTTGATTATAATTATCAGCACAAATATCAGTACATCCAGTGCAGGCCAAGTTATCGTTGCTTGAATCACTATCACATGCTCCGCATGCATCTTCATAAGAAGAACCATCACAAACTCCTGCACAATCAGCATTTGGACCTGTTATAAAACTATCATCACTTTCAACGTTTGGCGCTAAACCTGTGCTTCCACCTGCACAAATACCACATGCATCAACTAAAGCTGTTCCAGCACATATGCCTGCACAATCTACTTCAGCACCTTCAGGGTCATCACAACTACAACCATCAACAGGATACCAACAAGAACCATCGGAGGTCGTAACACTCAAATCATAATTACACGCACTAACATTCTGACATCCAAAAATATTATCTGCAATACTATTACTTTGCATAACGTATATTTCATTTTCAAGCCATCCTGGAAATTCACCATATAGAGTAACCTCTAATCCATCTTCCCAAATATCAGAATTATCACCATTAGGATCTTCTCCTTCGGATAGATCTTCATCAGAGCAATCCCCTCCATTTGAATTAGGATCATAATTACAATTACAGCCACCACTTCCATTTTCATATTGATCTGGGCATGAGTCAGAACCAAAATCAATATAAATAGCATTTGAAATATCTACATTAAGTATCGAACCATAGGTTCTATCAAAAAGTAATAAATATGGAATATCTCCTGGTTCGCAATAATTTACAGATGAGGGATCCCCATCATTACCCATAAGAGGGATAGTAGTAAATCCTGCAGAAACCTCTATCCAACCAACACAAGTCCCATCAGATAAAAAAGCACCTACTATATCACCCTTATCTTGTACTCCATTACTATTTAAATCATTAAAAGGTTCTCCAGAATCCCATTGTCCATTATTATTTAAATCTGAAAAATCCTCAAAGGCTTCTGCTAAATCGCCATTAACAGTAATGTTTTGAAGCATATAAAATGCTTGTTTTTGAGATTGGAAAAAACTCCAACCAGTCGCCTCATCAATATCTCTTGAGTGCGAAAAAGTAATTAAAATAAATAATATTTTTATAAAATTTTTTTTCATTATTTTGCCTTCCATACCGGTACATAATTTAATGCTATATAATCCATATACAACAATAAGTTAAATCTGTTTATATTTTGTTAATGTGATGTAAAGCAAAAATTACGATTAATTAAAACTTAGCTAAAGACTCGAATTAAATACCATCTCATCTTTAAAAGTGCCATCATAATTGTACCATATCCATCTACCGTAAAATGCCTCATTGCCATTTTTAGATAAGATTTTTTTTCCTTGAGACTCAATGTTTCCATTAGGGTAATAAGTAGTAATTAAACGTATTTTATTAGACTCTGAAAAGGATAACTGTTTAATAGAACCGCTAGGATAATAATTAGCAATCTCCTTTAAAACTCCATCTTGATATATTCCATCTTCTTTAATGCTTCCATTATCGCGGTAAGATGACCAAGCCCCATTTTTTCTTCCATTTTTATAATTATACTCTTCTTTTATTTTTCCATTTATATAAAAATATAATTCTTTAATTAAATCAGAGTTAACTACAATTTTTCTATAAATAGGATTATTACTAGAATTAAGCTCTGTTTCAATATACATTTTCTCACCTTTATCTGTATATGAATAAGACTTCTCTATTTTATCACTTGTCTGAAAAATATAGTCAAAACTACTAGATGCCGAGCCGCTAAATATAAAAATTATATTTAGAATGATTGAAATTGAAATAAATATTTTTTTCATAATAGTTAAAATTTAGTTTAATTGATAATCTATTTTAATTAAGTTAAGTTGTTAATGATTTACTATAAACTATGAATAATAAACTTTTTAACAATCTTTTTTTAATAATAATTCTAACTTTAATCGGTATAGGCTCTAGACTTATGCCTCACCCTCCAAATATTACAGCTGTAGGGGCTGTTGCACTTTTCCTGGGGTCTTATAGCAAAAAAAACAACTTATTTTTTTTAGTCCCTTTTGGCATTATGTTTATAAGCGATCTATCTATGTATTATTATAGAGGTACTCCATTCCCCGGCACTATTGTTTATCTTTGCTTATTAGCATATATACCCATTGGCTCATATTTAATCAGGCAAATCACAGTAAAAAATATCATCTTAAGCAGCTTATCTGGGGCAACGCTATTCTTCTTTATTACAAATTTTTCTGTTTGGATTAATAGCGGAGGAGTAGCTCCTTACACCTATAACTTTTCAGGCTTAATTAATTGCTACATAGCAGCTATACCTTTTTATGCCAACTCTGTCGCAGGTAATCTTATTTGGTGCTCATTTATATTTGGATCTTTTGAGACTTCAAAAAACTTACTATTTAAAAAATCTTTAGCAAGTAACACTAAAAAGCAATAATCTATTTTTTGCTTTTACAGCAACCTTTTGATTCAGACTTACCTGAACAAGCTTTTTTGCAACTTTTATCATCTTTTGCGCATGCTTCTTTATCACACTTTTTACCAATACAAACAGAAGAACAGTTAGTAAGAGTAATTGCTAGAACTGAAAATAAAACTATTTTAAAAAATTTCATCATACTTTGAATCCTTATTTTTATTACAAAGCCTCTTCATTAATCGAAAAGGCTTTGCATTAATTAGTTAGTAAAAACTAAAATTAAAATTAAAGAGCTACTATATTAGTAGCTTTTTCTCCTCTTTCATCTTCTTTTAATTCAAACTCAACTTTATCATTCTCATTTAATGTTTTGAATCCTTCAGACTGAATTTCTGAAAAGTGAGCGAAAACGTCTCCTCCCCCTTCTTTCTCAATAAACCCAAAACCTTTTTTATTGTTGAACCATTTAACGGTTCCTGTCATTTTACTCATTTATCTTACACCTTATTTGTTATTACTTGTTCATTTAAAAAATATAAATGAACTGTATAGATATTAATAAAAAAAAATGAAAATAAACAATTAATTATTTTTAATGAGCTGGGATGGGTGGACTCGAACCACCAACCTCCTGATTAACAGTCAGGTGCATCTGCCAATTGTGCTACATCCCAATTAAATCTGTATACAGTCCCCTAAAATTAATACAACAATACGAATATAGCTTTAAAAAAATGTAAATGGTGTGACCATTATCAAAATTAAATCTCAAAAACTTGATTATCATTTAGAATATTATAGCCTTCACTTAATACGAATTGCCTTTCTTTGCTATTTTTATTTAAAATAGGATTAGTATGATTTAAATGAGTGAAAAATATTTTTTTTGCATCTTTTTTATCTAATACAGAAAAAATTTTCATACTATCAGTTATAATTGGATGTGGTATCTTCAATATATCTCTATGACCTAATTCATTTGAGCTATAAAAAGTTCCATCGATAAAAATAATATTATTGTCCCTTACAACATTTAAAATATCATTCTCCCAAAGCTTCCAATCATCAATGTCTGGAATATAAATTACCGATTTATATTTAGATTTGATGTTATACCCTACTGTTTCAGACAACTCATTTCTATGTGGCACTAAAAATGATTTTATAAAAACTGAATCTAACAACTCTAAATATCCATCAACAATTTTATTAACAATTATATTATTTGATTTAATAAGAAAACTAAAAGGAGCATTATTTTCTAGAAAAAATTTCATTCTAGGCATTGCATATACAGGGACATTTTTAACATTCAAAACTTCCGTACCCAAATTAACTAATCCAATATAATGGCCAATATGAGCGTGAGTCAAGAATATACCATTAATTTTTGGCATAAAATTTATCGATAAAAAACTTTTAATCAACTCTATCTGCTGTTTAAAATCTGGCGTTACATCTATAAGCCAGCAAGAATTATTTTCTTTATTTACAATAGCGATAGAACTTACCAGCCTAGGTTTATCAATATATTTACAACATTTTTTAAAACAACCTACTTGAGGAAAGCCTCCATCTTGTGCAGTTCCTAGGACAAGCACATATATGCTATTCATTTATAAAAGAAAGCCAAGAAATGTGTTTCTTTGAATCACCTAAAATAACACTGGAATATAATTTTTTAAGCTTTGTAGTAATTGGACCAATATCGCCTCCATTAATTTTTTGATCATCTATTGAAACAACTGGAGTAACTTCAGAGGCTGTACCTGTAAAAAAAACTTCATCAGAATTCAAAAAATCATCAATATTTAAATCTTTAATTATAACATTAATACTATTTTCTTTGCATAGATTAATAATAGTATCTCTAGTAATACCTAATAATATCGAAGAATTTTCATCATTTGTATATATAGTTCCTTCTTTAACCATAAAAATATTTTGACCTGAACCTTCTGAAACATAACCTCTATAATCAAGCAATAATCCTTCATCATAACCATTTTGCTTAGCATAATTAACAGATAACATTGAATTCATATATTGACCTGAAGCCTTAGCTTTTGTAGGCAATGATTTACAAGAAACTTTTGTCCATGGAGAAATACAAATATTAACCCCGCTTTCTAATCCTTGATCTCCCAAATATGCTCCCCAATAAAATGCAGCAATTGCTACATTAACAGGACATTTTTTAGGATTAACTCCTAATGTATCATAACCATAGAAAACTATAGGTCGAATATAGCAATCCTTTAGGTTATTTTTTTTTACAATATCAATGCAACCTTTCTCTATTATTGACTTACCATATGGAATTTTCATATCATATAAGTCAGCCGACTCAAATAATCTGTTTATATGCTCTTTTAGCTTGAATATTGCAGGCCCATAATTTTTAGTGTTATAGCATTTAATGCCTTCAAAAACACCACTACCATAATGTATTACATGCGACATTACATGCGTATTAGCATTATCCCAATCAATAATTTTATTATTGTACCATATATATTTAGAATAATCTGTCAAATCAATAACCTCTTTTTATCTAATTTTAAAATAAGTCTAATTTAAATCTTAAAAACACTAATCTAATAATTCTTTCTGCATAAAATCTTTTGAAAATTTAAATGAAGCTTGTCTAGCTATAGGATTACCACCAAAAGTAGGTCCTCTTTCTGCAAATATTCCATTAGTGCACAATGCTAATCCTATTTTTTGTAAAAGAGGAGTTGTCATTGGGATATTTAAAAAATTCATTCTAACAGCTCCATCAGAACTCATCTTTAAACGACAATCCTTAAGCTTATATCCATTTTTAACTACCTTTGGTAATGCTTCCTTATCAAAAGAATGATGTGCATTTTTATAAACTGTAACTTCTATGTCTGAACCATTATTTTTAATTTTTGAAGCTAAATCTAAACATGCCTCTGCTGGAACCCAGTCATCTAATTCACCAACAAGTAATCGAATAGGAGAATCTGAAAAATTTAATATTGTAGGCTCTACTATACATGGAGGATAATAAGATAAGTGAGCTGCAAATTTTAATTCTTTATTAATAGCATTTTTAAGAGGCATCCATGCAGAAAAAAGACTTACCCCTCCTCCTAGACTCCAACCTGAAATTGCTACTCTATTTTTATCAATCATAGGATGAACAGATAATTCTTCAAACGCTCTATAACTATCTAAAATCATCATGGCGGCAGTAACTTCTACTTGAGAACCTACAGTAGAATCAATAGACCTACTATTGAAACTTTGTAATTCAAATGTAGCAATACCCATATTTTGATACATTTCAAGATATTCTAAATGATGCGATGCCCAATTCACACTCCCTGCAATCCCTATAATCAATGGTATTTTATCACTTTCATGAATATTAGAATCAGGTATTGTCAATACACCAAATACTATCTGTTCCCCTTTATTGAAAGAACCTTCAATTATATTTTTAAATGAAAAGGGATTCGCACTTTTAAAATAAATGGTATCTTTAACCATACTGCCAAAAACAACAGAACTTAAAAAAATAATTGCTAATATCATTATTTCTCCTTTAAAACATGAAATCAATAAGAAATAAATAATCTTTAAAATTGATTTTATGCAATATTACTTTTATTAAAGTCACTACCTGTAGGATTTTGAAAAAGTTTTAAGTCAAATTGATTAATAGAAGCCAATAAATAATCAAATATATCTGACTGTATAGATTCATATTCTACCCAATTAGTATTATTAGAAAAAACATAAATTTCAATTGGAAGCCCATTCTTGCTCGGTGGTAACTGCCTTATCAGAAAGGTCATATCTTTAGATATATTAGAATTATTATTCAGATACTCTCTTATATATGCCCTATAAGTTCCTATATTAGTAAGGTTCCTAACATTTAGTAATGAACGCTCAGCATCAGATTTATTGTATTTTTTTATTTCTATCATTTTATTATTCAAATAATCTGAAAGTAAATCTATTTTTTTAAGCCTTTCAATCATATCTTCATTTAAAAATTTGATACTATTCAAATCAATGTTTATTGATCTTTTTATTCTTCTACCTCCACTATCTGTCATTCCTCTCCAATTTTTAAATGAAGAATCAAGAAGCTTGTGAGTAGGAATAACTGTTACTGTCTTATCCCAATTCTGAATTTTAATTGTATGCAAAGCAATATCTACAACTTCCCCGTCTGCTTTAAACTCCTCCGTTTCTAACCAATCACCAACCTTAAATAAATCGTTCGATGAAATCTGTACACTAGATATAAAAGATAGAATAGTATCTTTAAAAACAAGCATAAGAACAGCAGTTAATGCGCCAAGACCACTCAATAAATAAAAAGGGGATTTATTAATTAAAATAGCAACAACAATAATAAAAACTAATCCATTTATAATTAATTTAATAATTTGAATATAACTTTTAATGTTTAAACGCTTAGAATATTTACTATTTAAGTAACTCTGATTAAATGCATTTAAAACAGAATTTATAATAGTACCCATAATAACAACAAATAGCACAAAAAATATTCTATAACTTAAATTTTGAGGGCTATTGTCAATGTCTGTCATAACGTATACAACAATAAGCGGAACAGCAAAAGACAACCTATTAAAGAATCCAGTAGTAATTAATATATCATCAAATTTATTTGAAGTCATATTTAAAAATCTGAATATTACTTTCAAAACAAAAAACCTCATTATGAGGTATGATGATATGGCTAATAAGGATACAGCTAAAACAAAAAAATATTGATTAGTATATAGCTGAACAAAATATTCTATTATATATTCCATCAACATAACTTAATTACAAAACAATCATATTTTATTTAAAAATTTATTAAAAATGTTTTTTTAAATCGTTTAAAAAGATAAATTATTTGCTAGATGCATAATAAAACTTTATTAATAAAAAATGGTTCTATAGTAAGTTCTAAGCATATAATTAAAAGCGACTTATTTATAAAAAACGGCAAAATATCTAAAATTGGTATGCTAGATCATTTAAAAGCTGACCGCACTATAAATGCTTTAAACCAATATATTTTACCAGGAATTATTGACCCTCAAGTACATTTCAGAGATCCCGGACTAACTCATAAAGAAGATATTCAAACAGGTTCGATGTGCGCTGCATCTGGTGGTGTAACAACTTTCTTTGAAATGCCAAACACAAAACCTTCTACTACAACAATTGAAAAACTAAACAAAAAATATGAGGTTGCATCAAGCAAAAGCCTAGTTAATTACAGTTTTTTTCTAGGAGCAACTTCAAACAATTCTAATGAAATAAAAAAATTATCTAATAACTGCGGTTTAAAGATTTTTATGGGTAGCTCAACTGGAGATTTACTAGTTGACAATGAACAGCATTTAGAAGAAATATTTGCTGTATGTAATCGTTTGATTGCAGTACATGCTGAAGATGAAGAAATTTTAAATGAATCTGCTAAATTAATTTCAGGAACAGATTTCTCCAATCATACAAAAGCAAGACCTGTAGAAGCTGCGGTAAAAGCAACTGAGAAAGCAATAAAATATGCATTAAAATATAAAAGAAAATTACACATACTTCATCTAAGTACTGCAGAGGAAGTTAAAATAATAAGGGCTCACAAAAAAACCGGCTTAATTACTTGCGAAACCACTCCTCAACATTTACTTATGGAGGCGCCAGATATATATAAAAAAATTGGAGCTTTTGCTCAAATGAATCCACCCATCAGAGAAAAAAGACATCAAAATGAATTATGGAGAGGGTTACTTGATGGAACAATAGATTGTATCGCAACCGATCATGCTCCTCATACAATTGATGAAAAGAATTTACCTTATGGCCAAGCACCATCTGGTATGCCGGGTGTAGAAACTTCCCTAACTCTAATGTTAAATCAAGTATCAAAAGGAAATCTAAAATTAGAAAACATAGTGTCATTAATGAGCGAAAATGCAGCGAAAATTTACAACATTAAAAATAAAGGACTATTAAAAACAGGATATGATGCCGACATTGTTATTATTGATATGGAAAAAGAAAAAGTTATATCTAATAAAAACATGAAAACAAAATGCAAATGGTCAGCTTTTAATGGTAAAAAAACCAAGGGTTGGCCTATAACAACTATCGTTAACGGTGACATTGTTTATGAAAATGAAAAATTAAATATGAATGTCAGAGGATCTAAAGTGTTATTTAATTATTAATTTTTCTATTTATTTTTAACTTTATCTGGTACAACTATAGATAAAAAATCTGACCACTTCTCATCATCTTTGAAAATTCCACCTGACTCCATAGTAACAGTTGTACTTGTAATATCTTTTATACCTCTAGAAGAAACACACAAATGACTTGCCTCTAATAAAATTGCAACATCCTCAGTACCTAGAACATTCTTCAGCTCTTTAAATATTTGAACAGTCAATCTTTCTTGGACTTGAGGTCTTTTTGAAAAATAGTTAACAATACGATGAATTTTAGATAAACCAACAACTTTCCCTGAAGAAATATAACCTACATGAGCAGTACCATAAAATGGCAAAAAATGATGCTCGCAAAATGAGTAAAAAGATATATTTTTCTCCAATAGCATTTTACCATATTCAAATTTATTTTCAAATAGCATAGCCTGAGGCTTTTTATCAGGGTCAAGACCTTTAAATATTTCTTTTACATACATTTTAGCAACACGATAAGGGGTACCTTTTAAACTATCATCTGACAAATCTAATCCCATTGCAATCATTATACTTCTAAAATGTTCTTGAATGATATTAATTTTTTCTTTATCGCTTAATTCAAAAGCCTTATCTAAAAGCGTGGAATCTAAGTTCGATGAAAAATGGTTATCTCCATCTTGATTATACTTATCAATATCAGAATTCTTTTTTATAACACTTAAATCTTTACTCATAATCTTTTATAGCTTACTCATTATCTAAAATTATATTAACAACTAAAATTATATCAAGGATGTTAATTTGATTATCTTCATTTAAGTCTGATGCCCAATATTCAGAGTTTGCAGGGCTATCAATTTGAATTGCAAAATTGACAATTCTTATTATATCAGAAATATTAATAGAACCATCAAAATTAACATCTCCTTTTAAACCAATTTGAATAATATTGCCTTGACCAATAGAAGATATTTCTTGCCCATTTGTATCTGATATAATAATATCTTCAAAAGATAACATAATACTAGAATTAGTGTATATATTATCAGAAATAAAATATATTAAATTTGCAATATGAACTAATTCATTGGCAGGATACAGACAGCTATCATCTAAAGAATAAATAACTCCATTAAATTGATTGTTAACATTATTATAATTGGCATTAAAACAATCATAAGTTGAATCTAAACCAATAGGTGTTACCGCATCATTATCTGAAAGATTCACTTCAAACTGAATTCCTTTAGATTCCACCTCTGATTTTAAAAATAGTGGAACAGCTACCTCCTGTCCAAAATATCCAATAGAACTACCTAAACTTATCTCTGCTTGATAAGGAATATTGTTATACTCAGTAAGATAGAAATTCTGAACTGTAATGCCATTAATTAAAAAACTTTCATATACAGCATCAAACCCTTCAGCTTGAACTATAATATCATAGCTCTGATTATTACTAGGTGGTAAAGTAATCTCAAAGAATCCATCATTATTAGTTAACGCCTCCGCAACAAAATCATTTAAATATGAAACACTTATAGTTGCTCCTTCAATAGGTGCTAAATCTAAATCGCTAGATTCACCATAAACTATTCCTGTTAAAGCTGTCTGATAATTAAATGAACCTAAAGAAAAATTCAGCATAAAATCTTGATTAGCTAAATCTATTATAATTGTTTGTATTTGAGTTTCTGCATATGCAGTCACGCTGACTGAATATTCTCCAATTGGAATTTCTAAAGAATAAAAGCCTTGACTATTTGTTTGAGTTAAATATGACCCTTGATCTGAAATTATTGATATTTGTGCACCTTGAACTAATTCAATAGCATCGCCCCATATATAATCTACACTACCATATAACAGACTTGATTCTTGATTCTGGGTACAGTCACTTTGACAATCTTGAATAGATTCATAAAATGAATTTGAATAGTTTACTCCATTACTTTGATCAACTGTATTGCAGCCTGAAAAAAGAGTACAACCTTGACCATTCCAAGCGAAACCAAGTTCTCTTTCACATAAACCAAAATCAATATCTGATAAATCTTGACACTCAGATTGGATACTATCTAAGCATTGACCAAAATCTGAAGAATCATAGGACCAATCACAACCATTAGCTAAATCACACTCATCTGGACTTACTATATCTGAACAAATTTCAAAATCTGGATTAATATCAATGCAATCACCTCCATTAGGCATATTATTACTAAAACTCCATAAACAACCATTAGCTAAATCACACTCATCTGGATTTACTATATCTGAACAGTAAACATCATTAATATTCTGTTCAAAAAAATAGCATCCCTCTGAATCGCTCCATTCACACCCTTCTGTTCTTTGACACTCCTCAAAATTATCTATATTAAAACAATCATTCTCATCGCTAGAAAAAATATCTAAACAATTTATATCTGAATCTTCAATACAAATGTAACAATCTTCTATAATCTGATTTATTTCAATAAAATCTTGTGTTTCACAGTCTTCAGCGCATGAATTAAAATAATTAAACGGTCCAAGATTTGAGATAAACCAATCACATGCCTCAACAGCAGTATTTTGATTAAAATCAAAACTATTGGAAATTTCACAATCTGATAAACAATATAATAAGCTTTCTTCTTCACTAGATCTATAACAACCATCTTCATAGCTCCAATCACAATCATTCAATCGACATTCTTCTTGAGTTATAAAATTTGAACAATCCCAATCCTCGTTCTCCAAATCTTCCTCATCATTAGATCCATAACAATCAACTAAATTATTATCTAAATCATAAAAATCCGCATTACATCCTCCGCAATAACTAGCAACACAATCAACCGGTGTATTTAATTGACATGAATCTGCAACTTCACATGGATCTACAATACAGCTAACTAAATTTGAACATTCATCAGACATCGAAATCTCTGTAATAAGTATGGCACTACATTCAGTACAATCGATAACTTCTTCTGATATAAAAGCCTCTACAAATCTATTCAAATAAAGACTAACATCAATATCATCACTAAAAACAACAGAAGTTACTCCGAAGCCACTATCAAGCTCACTTTCTATAAAATATCTACCACATTCATCCACACACATACTAAAATCAGCAGCTCTTAAATAACCTGACATAACGTCTTGATTGAATGAAAAAGCACATAAAATCATAAAAAAGAGAGTAATTTTCTTCATATTTATACCTATTTGTTAACTAAAAATTACATAAAATATAGTTAATTTACTGTAACAATTTGTTTTCTATAAATAAAGAGGAAAAATGAAAGTTATTTGCGCAGGCTGGGGAAGAACTGGAACAAGAAGTTTAAAATATGCTCTACAAACGCTATTAAACGCACCTGCATACCATATGCAAAATATTCTACTTAATAAAAAAGATGCTAAACTCTGGTATAATATTATTTTTAAAAAACCTAACCAAATTCTTTGGGAAGATATATTTAATGGCTATGAAGCCTGCTTAGATTTTCCTAGCTGCAATTATTATAAAAAATTAATGGAAGAATACCCAGATGCAAAAGTTATCCTTACAATTAGAGATGAAGATAGTTGGATAAAAAGCTGGAATGTATTGAACAATCAAATAATTAAAAGCTTTACCTTTAGATTTATTTCAAAAATCCCATTCACTTCATTTTATCTACAAAAAAAAATACATAATGAAGCTATTTTAGGACCTCGTGGAATGTTCAAAGGGCTTAAAAACGATAATGATATTAAAAAACAATTTTTAAAATGGAATCAGTCAGTAATTGATTATGTCCCAAAAGATCGTTTATTAGTTTATCAAGTAAAAGATGGATGGAAACCTTTATGTGATTTTTTAGACTTGCCTAATCCTGACATTCCTTTCTTCCATAAAAATAAAACAAAGAACATGAAACACATGTCACGTTTTATTGGCTCTGTTTTTATAATATCAATAATAACTTTGATATTAACGATAATTTTTGCAATTTACTTTTTTAGTTTATAAAAAAGGAATTTTTATTTATGATAAAAAAATCAATCCTATCAATCTTTTTATCAGCAATTTTCTGTTACAATACAAGCTATTCTGGATTTCATTTTTCAGATGGATTTTTACTTCAAGGAAGCTATTCAAATCAAGAACAAGACGATGCTAAATCAGATGCATTTAGCTTAGGTGTTTCATACATAGGAAAAATGGAGGATTCATCCCTAAAAAATAAATCAACTAACTCAGATATTTATGAACTAAGCGGATTCTATAATAAAATAAACACAGACGATGATTTAAATATGAATCTACTCACTATTGGTTTAGGCTACTACACAAATCATTTACGATTTGGATTATCCTTTGAAACACTTGTTGATTTTTCTGGAGATATACTTAGTGAAGCTAATGCGCAAGGCCTTGACATTGATATGGATTCTGATTCTGAAATATTTTCTATTGGCTTTTACACAGAATTTGAAAATGATATAGATATTAACAAAACATCATTTAAAGTAACTGAAATTATTTTTTTAGATTTAATGAGAGTCCATGTTGAAATGAATGTAAAAACTCTAATGAATGGAATTGCTTTAACTGACCACACACAGAATGGCAATACAACTCTTATGCGTATTGGAGCTAGCTATAAAATAAATAATCTAATTTTTAGCCCACTAATTACTGCAAATGAAGATAAAGAGATGCGCTATTCAATTAGCTTAGCAATTAAACTTTAATAACTATCAATCTCTTTCATTATTTCATCTGTAACAATTCCAGAATAATCATTTGATTTTAAGTTTTCTTTTAATTGTGACAATTTTGATGCACCAATTATAACTGTGGACACATTCTTGTTTTTTAAACACCAAAGAATTGCTAATTGAGAAGGTTTAATATTTATCTCTTTTGATAAATTTACTATTTTCTCAATCTTTGAAAAATCTACTTCATTCATTGATTCAGAAAGCCATTCATAGCCCTTAACTTTAAATCTTGATTTATTAGGTATACCTTTATTGTATTTACCAGTTAATAAGCCAGAAGCCAAAGGAGACCATATCGTTGAACCGATTTTATATTTTTTAAAAATATTTTTATATTCTTTTTCAAATCTTTTTCTATGCAATATATTGTATTGAGGCTGCTCCATGGACGGACCTCGCAAATTATATTTTTCAGCATATAAAAATGCCTCTTTTATTTCGGCTGCACTCCATTCTGAAGTACCCCAATACATTATTTTACCTTGAAGTAATAAATCATTCATTGCATATACAGTCTCTATTATAGGTGTATCTGGATCTGGCCTGTGGCAGAAAAAAAGATCTAAATAATCAACCTTAAGTCTTATCAAAGCCGCATTACATGCATCATGAATATGTTTTTTAGATAGTCCTCTTTGTGTAGGAAGTTCTCCTCCCCAAAAAACCTTACTTGACAATATATAAGTATCTCTATTCCAATTAAGCTTTTTTAATATTTTACCCATCAAAATCTCTGACTCTCCGGATGCATAAGCTTCTGCATTATCAAAAAAATTAACTCCTTGGTCATACGCATAAGACATGCAATCCATAGCACTTTTCTGATTTAACTGATTAACAAAAGTAACCCAAGACCCAAAAGACAGTTCACTTACTTTTAATCCAGAGTTTCCAAGTTTTCTATATTCCATTTTTATCCTGAATGTTTATTACTTACTTTTATTCTTTGAATGTCCTTTCCATAAATCCATACTATTATATCCACCTAATATATCACCTAAAAAATCATATAGAAATCTTGGAAAAGTTGCCTTCATTAAAGGAACAAACTTTATAAAAGCTGGCTCTAAAACAAAAACTCTATTTTTACGTACAGCCTTTACAACTTTTGATGCTAATTTTTCTGCTTTTAACATTGGAATAAATGTGGGTTCTTTAACTCCATCAAACATTCCTGTATTAACATATGCAGGTGAAACTATAGTTATACCTACATGATTATTGCCGTCTTTTTTTAATTCTAAACGTAGAGATTCAGAAAAGCTACTAACAGCTGCTTTACTTGAAGCATACGTTGTACCTCCAGGCAAAGCAGTAAAGCCTGAGGCACTAGCAATGTTAATAATATGAGACTCAGGCCTATCAATCAAATCTTGTAAAAATACATGCAGCATATTAATTATACCTTGCGTATTCACATCATAAGTTAATTGATGGCAATTAATAGAAACATCTAAAAACTTTCCGCCAAAAACAACTCCAGCATTGTTAACTAATATATCAATTTTTCCAATATCAGAAAGTATCTTATTTCTTGTTTCTAAAATATCATCGTATTTTGTAACATCTAAAGCATATCCCCAACACGATACTCCTAAATTTTCAATATCCTTAATATTGGATTTGAAGTTTTTATTATCAAAAAAAGATTCATCTAAATCACATATTATAATATCAGCGCCTTGTTTAGCAAACTCAACTGCAATCTTCATGCCAATACCTTTGGCTCCACCAGTTACTAAAACTTTTTTGTTTTTTAAATTTGTCATTAATTAGCTTCCTTTTTTTATAATATTTACAATTACTCTATTATTTACTTTTTTTAGGTGTATTTGAAAAGAAAATACCTTCTACCCTTCTATTCATGTTTGAAATATTATCTTTATGGTTATATATACCTAAGAAAGCAACAAATAATCCAATAATAAAATTTACAAGACTATAAGAATTTTGGGATTTAAAAAAAAGATCAGGGTAAAAATATATAACTACAGGAAGAAGAACAAACATACAAATAGATGACATAGCAATATACTTTGTGATAAATAGTATAACTATAGTAGCAAAAATCATACAAACTCCAAAAACAGGATTTATAGCTAGGCACATACCATAAAGACAAGCTGCACCCTTCCCACCTTTAAATTTTAAAAAAACTGGGTAAATATGTCCAACAACTGACATTGAACCTGCAATTAACATTAATATTAATAAATCGGGACTCTTCCAATATAAAATTTTAATTATATAAACTGCTATAAAAGCTTTGGCAACATCTACAATCATTACAATAAGACCATTTTTCCAACCCATTACCATAACAGAATTTGAAGCGCCTGCATTACCGCTTCCTCGACCCCTAATATCAGTGCCTTTGACCCATTTAGATACAAGATATGAAGCCATAATATTACCCATAAAATAACCTATTAAAACACTTGTCAAAAAAGGTACTATATTCATTGCAATATCCTCATTTTATAAATTCATACAATTAAAAGTATTTTAAAAAATAAAAAAAGTGATGTCTCCATACTAAATAAAACCACAATAATATATCAATTAAATAAATCTTAATGCTATAACTGCAAACATTTATCATTAAGTGTTTATTTCAAGCTATTTTTTAATTTTCCAAACTGTACCATCTGGCGTATCTTCAATTTCAACATTCATTTTTCCAAGCTGCTCTCGAATTTGATCAGCTTTATCAAAATCTCTATTTTTCCTTGCTTTATTTCTAGTATCAATTAATTCATCAATTAATTCTTTATTATCTAATTTATCTATTTTTTTATAACCTAACCACTCAGCCGGATTTTTCTGGAGTATACCTAATAACTTAGAAGATGCAATTAGTTTAGACTTTATTTCTTTCTCCTTTTCAATATCACCAACTCTAGATAATTGACTAGAAAGATTGTTAATTTCTGCTAAAGCTACAGATGTATTCAAATCATCACAAAGAGCTCTAACAACTTTTTTTGATGGACAACAATTCTTGACTTCAACTATTGATTTATTTAAAACTCTATACAATCTATCAAGCACACTATGACACTGATTTATAATCTCAGAATTCCAATTTAAAGGCTGACGATAATGAGTAGATAATAAAGCTAGCCTTAAAACTTCACCGGGATATTGTTTAACCAAGTCATGAACATATAATATATTCCCTAAAGACTTAGACATTTTTTCTCCATCAAAATCAAGCAAGCCATTATGGATCCAATATTTTGCAAAATATTGAGGATTATTTTTCTGGGCATAAGCTCCACATGTTTGAGCAATCTCATTCTCATGATGAGGAAATATTAGGTCTAAACCCCCACCGTGAATATCAAAAGGTAACCCTAAGTTTTTTTCAGACATGGTAGAACATTCAAGATGCCATCCAGGGCGCCCATAACCCCATGGAGAATCCCATCCAGGCTGACTCTCATTACTAGGCTTCCAAAGCACGAAATCACCTGGATTTCTTTTTAAAGATGAAACTTCAACACGACTACCAGCAATCTGATCATTTAAGTCTCTACCTGATAAAGCACCATAAGCTGGATATGCAGAAACATCAAAAAACACATGCCCATTTTCCTCGTAAGCACAATTCTGATCAATAATCTTTTTAACAAGTTGTATCATATCTGATATATAATCAGTTGCTCTTGGTTGAAAATCAGGTTTATTAACTAACAAAGAAGCCATATCTTTATTATAAATATCTTCAAACTTTCTTGTTATATCTTTAATTGGAACGCCAGATTCATTTGCAACATTAATTATTTTATCATCAATGTCTGTTATATTTGAAACATACGTTACTTTAGTATAGAGGGTTCTTAAAAGACGTACCAGAACATCACAAACCACCGCTGGTCTAGCATTTCCTATATGAGCAAAATTATAAACAGTTGGACCACAAGCATACATTCGTACATGCTCTTTATTTATAGGAATAAACTCTTCTTTTTTATTTGTTAAGGTATTAAATATTTTTAATTCAAACATTTTTATTAAAATCCTTGTTAACGACAATTATTGATTAAAATTACTAAATCAAGCTTAAATTTAATTAAAATTTTATTCAAAACCTCAAGCCAAAATTAAATACTAATTAAATCATTTACATATTCTGCAATAGCTAGACTGCTCGTTAACCCGGGTGAGTCAATACCAATAAGATTAATAAAATTATCTAGCCCTCTATTTTTTTCATTTGATATATAAAAATCTTCGAATTCCTTTCCCTTTGCTTGAAGCTTAGGTCTGATACCGCAATAGTCTGGATTTATATCATCAGATTGAATATCCAAATAATTATTAATATTAATTAAAAAATCATTCTTTTTTGAATCTGTCATTGAGTAGTCAATATCATTAACATAATATGCGTTGGGACCAAAAGAAACATCTCCGTTTAACTGCAATACAGCATGAATGCCTAATGAAGTCTTTGAAGGGACAGGATAAATCAAACAATTTAAATTCTTGTATCTATGCGTTTTGTAGTATTCCCCTTTACAATAATGGATTTTGAAATCATCAATCCCTAACATTGAAGAAATTTTATCACTCCATAGACCGCAAGCATTAACTAATATTTTTGTACTAATTTTATCTTTATCATTTGTATCGATACTATATGCTCCATTTCTATAACTTATACTTTCAACATTGGTATTGTACGCTATAGTTCCATTTGATAGAATAAAGTTATATTCTAAACGCTGCATCAATTTATGAGAATCCATAATTCCGCTGCTTGGGACCCATAAAGCACTATCACATTTAACTCTAGGCTCAATTTCTTTAGCTTCTTTTGAAGATACTTTTTTCACACCTTTCATATGCTTATCTATACTTTTATAATATAAATAATCAATTTGCTTTATATTTCCACAATCAACTATCAACTTACCGCAATTTAAAAAAGGAATGTCATACTTTTTCATAAAACGATAAAGGAGACTATTCCCTTTAATACACAACTTACTCTTTAAACTTTTTGAAGGATAATATATTCCAGAATGAACAACTTCACTATTACGACTAGATGTATGTAGCCCAAATTTTTTCTCTTTTTCAATTAAAAGAACATTTTTAAACGAATTTGATAATTTCTCAGCAATTGCAAGACCAATTACTCCACCACCAATAATGACAACATCAAAATTAAAATTAGCAGACACACAAACCTATATTAAGTAAAAAATAATATCAAGTTTCTACTCGCAAATATTTTGACACTCTAAAAGAGAATTAAAAGGTACAATGCCTCCACAACCACCCCATATAAACATTTGGCAAGAATTTGTTTCTTGATTAAAAAAATATTTATCAAATGCAGCTAAACATTGACCTGGTTCTGGTTCTAAATAACATTGATCTGGTAAACCTAAAGAAGGATTAAGAATCATATTAACTAATAATACTATATCAAGGACACTTAAAGTTTCATCAAGATTTAAATCAGCAGCTATCAGTTGATTTGAATCTGGGCTAGCAATTTGAAGTATAAAACTGACTAACAATATGATATCTGAAACATTTATACTCCCATCATTATTTATATCTCCTATAGATTGAATTAAAGAACAAATACCCCCTCCACAATCTTCAGTACATGTCCATTCCCCATATATTTCATTACAATCGCAAAAAGAGGGAACGCATCCAGTTTGAATACATTGATATCCATCAAGACACGATTGATTAGAAGAAAAACAACCTGCAGGATTTGGCGTTGGGCAATATGCAAGCTCACATAAACCACTATTGCAAATAGCATTTCCTGGTAAATCCAAACAATCACATACACTTGATATACAATCATTCTCAAAATATTGATCAACTAAATTATCTACCTCATTTTGAAGATAATTAGAACTATTAACTGCATAATGACAGCTCCCCAAACCTTGCCCACAATCACCCCAAATAGGCGTACAGTCTGAATCATCCTCGCATGATATATAGCTTCCTGAGTGTAATTCATTATACATATTTTCAATATCCTGACAACTATTAATCTCGCACGCCTGCTCACACTCAGCAATACTTTCAAATGCAGCATCAGAATAATCTATTCCATCAATTATCCATCCACAACCAGATATAGTTCGGCAATTCCCATCTAAAAAAACTATCCCCATAAACATTTCACAATCACCAAAATATAAACCTTCCAATTCTATGCATTCTGATTCATTAAATTCTTCACAATTTGGCAATCCTTCCCAAACAGGAATACTTGTACCCTGGACTTCATCACCATTTTCATCAACACACCAACAATAACCAGTAGAAGACCAACACTGAACTGGCTCCCAACTACAATCTTCCTGACATTGAGGTATCTGACAACCAATCATATCTCCACACTGATTTAATGCTGTATTATATGCAATACAACAATTATTACTTTGATTTGGACATGCAGCACTCCATTCTGATGTTTGCCCATAACATTCTAAATCAGCAATAAGACACTCATCAAAACATGAGCCATTATTTGTAGGTTGCCAAAAACAACCCTGATCAATACATGTACCACAATCACTTAAAATGGAACAATCTCTTTCAACTAAAAAAGAAATCTGATTTGATTGTTGATCAAATAAAACAGCAATGTTATTAAAATTGTACTCATAGTAATTAACATTTACAATAATCTCATAATTTCCAGGCAATAAAGGGTCCAAAATATGCTCAATATTAAAAGACCCTATTGCAGTTAAAAAACCTTGAGCAACATCAACATCAACAATGATTTGATTGTCAACTATGTAAACAGAATAATCTGTACTAGACACTAAATTTGGAGTCTCACCAAAAACTCTAATAGTGATTTCTTCTTGTGAATTTGGATTTACTGGAGAAATCTCTGTTGTAGGATACCACCAAGAAAATAAAAAAGAGCTCAAAATTATAACCGTATATATTTTATTAAAAAAAGACATTTTAATAATATAACACTCTCCTTATTTAAAACAAAATCAGATAATTCAAATCACATTTTATGAAAATATTAATTTTTTCATATTTTAACAATTAAACCTATGAATCAAACTGCTCTTCTTCAGTACTACCAGACATAGCTGTAGTACTACTCATACCTTGCATAATTGTATTCTGCACTTTGTCAAAATATCCCGTACCAACAAAACCTTGATGCTTAGCTGATCTAAAACCATGTTTTTCATTAGCAAATTCTTTTTGCTGCATATTTGAATATGCAAACATACCATTTTCTAAATAATCTTTACTTAATTCAAACATACCAAGATTTAAATTATGCCACCCCGCAAGGGTTATAAACTGATACTTATATCCCATATCATACAATCTTTCTCTAAATTCCTTCATTGTACTATCATCTAGATTTTCTTTCCAATTAAATGATGGAGAACAGTTATATGAAAGAATCTTTCCAGGAAATTCTGCATGAATTGCATCAGCAAATTCTTTGGCTTCATCTAGATTAGGTTTTGAAGTTTCACACCAAAGCATATCAGCATATGGAGCATAAGATAATCCACGATTAATAGCTTGATCTAAGCCATTTTTAACATAATAAAAGCCTTCGGCAGACCTTCTTCCTGTAATAAACTTAGAATCTCTATCATCTATGTCTGTTGTTAATAGATTTGCAGCATTTGCATCAGTCCTTGCTATAATAAGAGTCGAAGTACCCATTACATCTGCAGCAAGTCTAGCTGATACTAATTTATTAATAGCTTCAATAGTAGGAACTAAAACTTTTCCTCCAAGATGACCACATTTTTTTGCAGAAGACAATTGATCTTCCCAATGAACTGCAGAAGCACCTGCCTTAATCATAGATTTCATTAATTCAAATGCATTTAAATTTCCTCCAACCCCAGCTTCAGCATCAGCTATTATTGGAACTAGCCAATCAATTTGACTATCATTCTGAGCCCAATGAATCTCATCAGTCCTAATAAGTGAATTATTTATTTTTTCAACCAAATTCGGAACAGAATCTACAGGATATAAGCTTTGATCTGGATACATTGTACCTATACTATTATTATCTGCAGCAACTTGCCATCCAGAACAATAAATTGCTCTCATACCAGCTTGAACTTCTTGTATAGCTTGATTACCTGTCAAAGCCCCTAAAGCACAAACGACCTCATTTCCCATAAGCATATTCCAAAATTTTTCAGCACCTTGTTGAGCTAGCGTATATTTAATATCATTTGAACCTTTTAATTTCACTACTTCTTCAGCCTTATAAGGCCTTTTAATCCCTTCCCATCTAGGGTTTTCTGCCCAATCATTCTTTATTTTTTCTATCATTTTATCCTTATTATACATCAATCCTATCCCCCCTTTAAATAAATTTATATGCTGGTAATGTCAGAAATTCATCAAAGTCGTTTTTTTTGATCATTTCTGAAAATAGTTTTACAGCTAAATCAAATTTTCCATTTTTGTACCTACTCTCTCCAATTTCTTGTCTTATTTTAGAGCATTCATCTACAACAAAATCATTAAATTGATTTTCACAAAACGCATTTCCCTCAATGATTACATTATTATGAAGCCATTGCCATAATTGAGCTCTAGAAATCTCTGCAGTAGCAGCATCCTCCATTAAATTATATAGTGGCACACAGCCATTCCCTCTTAACCATGCTTCAACATACTGTATTCCAACTTTTATATTTTCTCTAACACCTGCATATGTAATATCGCCATCAGGAACTTTAAGAAGATCTGCTTGAACAATATCAGGATTATTAAGAACCCTATCAATCTGATTTTTATTTTGCATTACACCAAATGCATCCAATGCAATTTGACCTAATCCTGGATGAGCAATCCATGTACCATCATGCCCAGAATCTGCTTCTCTTTTCTTATCTTCTTTAACCTTATTCATAGCAATCAAATTAGCATCTTCATTGTTTTTAATTGGAATTTGTGCAGCCATGCCTCCCATTGCATGAGCGCCTCTTTTGTGACATGTGTAAATCAATAATTCTACATATGATTTTAAAAAATGTCTTTCCATTGTTACTTCAGACCGGTCAGGCAATGTGAATTTTTTATGTTTCCTGAACTTTTTAATAAAACTAAAAATGTAATCCCACCTACCGCAATTCAACCCTGCAGAATGATCTTTTAATTCATATAAAATTTCATCCATTTCAAATGCAGCTGTTATAGTCTCTATAAGAACAGTAGCTCTGATACTGCCTAAAGGAACACCAAGCTTTATCTGAGCAAAATTAAAAACATCATTCCATAGCTTTGCTTCAATATGACTTTCAAGCTTAGGAAGATAAAAATATGGACCTGATCCATTTTTTAGCAAATACTTAGCATTATGGTAAAAGTATAAAGAAAAATCGAGAAGTGATGCTGAAACTGGCTTATCATTAATCATTACATTTTTTTCTACAAGATGCCAACCTCTTGGTCTAACCATTAAAGTAGCAGTCTTTTTATTTAGTTTATAAAATTTTTGGGTTTTCGGATTTGTAAAAGTAATCGTTCTCCTTACAGCATCTCTAAGATTAATTTGTCCATCTATAATATTATTCCAGGTAGGTGAGGTAGAATCTTCAAAGTCAGCCATAAAAACCTTTACATTTGAATTAAGAGCATTGATAATCATTTTCCTATCAACTGGTCCAGTAATTTCAACACGTCGATCAAGTAAATCTTCAGGAATAGGAGCAATCCTCCATTCTGATTCTCTTATATTCTCCGTATCCTTAAGAAAATCTGGAAAAATACCACCATTTATTTTAAGTTGATTTTTTTTTCTAAGCTCTAAAAGCTCTAATCTACGGTTTTCAAATTTTTTATGAATTTCATTAAAAAAATCTATTGCTTCATCAGTTAAGATTTCTTTAAAACCAGAACTAACAGGCCCTTTTATATTGACTTTATTTTTATCAATCACACTAGAATTCATAGAAATATTCCTTTACATTATAATTATTGGTAAAAAATGCGGTGATTAAAAATAAACAGAAGTTTAGAAATTTTTTATAGTAAAATTTTTATAAAAATTTACATTGTAAATTTTACAAAAAATTAAGAAATAATATCTTTCAGTGCATTTATTAAAATATTAACATTATTTTTATTTGCAGAGTAGCCCATTAAACCAATCCTCCATATTTTTCCACTTAAAGGTCCAAGCCCTGCACCAATCTCTATATTATAATTATTAATTAATTTACTACGAATCTGAAAGTCATCAAGTCCTTTTGGAATAATAACTGAATTAAGCGATGGTAGCCTGAACTCCTTACTTACAAGCATTTCAACACCTATTTCGTTTAATTCTTGAACTAATAAATTATGAGCTTCAGCATGCCTTGATATAATATTATCTAATCCTTCATTATGAATATCTAATAAACCTTGATATATTGCATACATAGAATTGATAGGAGCCGTATGATGGTAGGTTCGTTGTTCACCTTCTAAATATTGAATAATTTGCTGCATATCTAAATAAAAATTAGGAACTTTTGTTTTTCGGTTTAATATCTTATTCATAGCTTTTTCTGAAAATGAAACTGGAGAAGCTCCTGGAGGGCATGAAAGTCCCTTTTGGGAACAACTATAAATTGCATCAATACCCCATAAATCAACATTTAGTTCTATTGTCCCTAAACTAGTAACAGCATCAACAATGAATATCGTATCTTTATTTAAAAATGAAGATATCTCTTCAACGGGATTTCTTACTCCAGTAGAAGTTTCAGCATGAACCATCGCAAGAAATTTATAACTATTTTTTTCTAGCTTTTTCTTTAATATATCTATATCTAAAGGTTTTCCCCATTCAAAAGATAATACATCAACATCAGCACCCAACCTACTACACATATCAATCATTCTTTTACCAAAGTAACCATTTTCAGGAATAAGAATTTTATCATTTTTTTCAATCATATTTACAAAACAAGACTCCATTGCAGCAGTACCTGTCCCAGAAACAGGAAGGGTTAACTTATTATTAGTTTTAAAAAGATCACGAATCATCTGCTTAACATCATCCATTATATCTAGAAAGCGTCTATCTAAATGACCTACCGTATAAGTTGATAAAGCCCTATAGACATTCGGAGATACCGTTGAAGGACCTGGCCCCATAAGTAATGTTTTATTAATATTTTTTAATTTATTAATCATTTAAACTGAAAAAATTTAATTAATTTATTAGAAAAAAATATAACCAAAAATGGCAAAAGAATACAAATCATTTAAAGAATTTTACAAATTCTATTTATCTGAACACATAAATCCAGTATGCAGAATTCTTCACTTTATAGGAACTCTAAGCGTTATTTTGATTTTTATAGGTTCTTTTTTTAATTTTAAATTATTGCTTTTGGCTCCATTTTCTGGTTATGGATTAGCATGGATAGGGCACTTTTTTTTTGAAAAAAATAAACCAGCTACATTTAAATATCCATTATATAGCTTTATAGCAGATTGGATAATGTTTAAAGATATTCTTATTAGAAAAGAATCTATTTTAAAATCCCATAAAAGAAAATAATTATCTAAATATATTTATTTAATTAACATTATCTTCTGAGTACGAATATCAGATCCAGCCATCAATTTGACAAAATATACACCACTAGAAAAATTACCTGCATCCCATTCAATATTATATCTATCTGCAGATTGCATACCTGAAACTAAATTAGCAACAACACGTCCTGAAACATCATAAACACTTAAATCTACAACCATATCATAAGGTATAGAAAAAGAAAGTGTAGTCGATGGATTAAACGGATTTGGATAAGCTGATTCTAACATTATAGACTCAGGAAGTTCTGGGGTCGAAGATAATTGAACAACGTAAACACTATTATTATTCCAACCATCAATATGATTATCTACTCTTAAATCAGTCAACTTTCCGGAAGCTATATTTAAAAGCTTAAATGCAGGAAAGCCCCCTAAATCCATATAATCTTGGGTATTCAAAGAACCTTCATTTCCCATTGCCGGAACATCCGTATAAGGGCCACTCCAAAGTCTTGCACCTACAAGAGTTTCATTATTATAAGCAAGAACCCAGCTATCTCCATCTATAAAATCTTCACTTACAGATAGAGATTCAATAAAATAAAAAGCCTGCTTAGTTGATTGAACATAACTATAATCAGAAGGAGCATTTAATAACTCTTCATGAGCCCTTTCATTAGTAGCATGAATTTGACTTTCCGGACTCTGATAACTAAACTCAATATTATCAGCATTTGATGAACGTGCAAACCAGTAACCATTCCCAGCATTGAACTTTTGTAAAGAACCTAACCAAGAATTATTAAGATTTATTGCTGCAACACCTTCACCTACAATTGCATAAACCTCATTATTTAAATTATCAGGAAGAGCGTCTAATATGTATTGAGATTCTGCAAAAGGATATGATATTAAGTTATTAGAGCTATGTAAATTGTATACAACATCACTAGAATAATTACCACAAACATCTAGATTTTGAGCTTCATTAGACTGAACCCAATAACCGCTTTTATCATCAATTGCACTTAAACTTCCATGCCAAAAACCACCTATCGGTATAGCTGCAACACCTTCACCAAGAACACTATAGATACTTGAGCTACTAAATACAGATGATACTTCTAAATCATGAGGCATAACATAAAAACTTACCAAATTATTACCCAAATTAAGGGAACGTGACATACCAACAGATGAACCAAAACAAACACCCGCACAATCCTTGTCTAAATCAAATCCATCACATACACCACAATCATCTATTACAGCTAATCCGTCACACAAACCATGACAATCATGAAAATTAGAAGTACACGCATCATCTCCATCTTGATTATTCAAAACCCAGCCATCTGGAGAAAGGATATCACAAAATTCAACAGCATCGCCTGCTCCTAATCCATCTTCATCACCATCGTAATAAAAATCTAAATACTCCGCTGCTCCACCCCATTCGCCAGAGCAATCTTGAGTACAATCATTACTTGAATCGGCATCACAAACATTACAGTTATCTAAAACACCTAATCCAAAGCAAACGCCCGCACAATCTTTAGCTGCATTTCCACCATCACAAACATCACATTCATCTAATATAGATGTTCCCCCACATAAGCCTGCACAATCTGTGTCATCTGTTATACAGTCAGGCTCAGGATCATCATTATTTAGAACCCAGCCATCTGGCAATAAAGCATCACAAAATTCTGTAGAATTTCCTGCACCTTTACCATCACCATCACTATCAAACCAATATGCATCAATTATTGCCTCACCACCCCATTCGCCAGAGCAGTCTTGAGTACAATCATTAGTCAAATCAGCGTCACAAACATCACAGTTATCTAAAACCTTATCACCACCACATGTATCTGAGCAGTCTAACACATTACCGGCACAATCACATTCACCTTCAGGAATACCTGAACCATTACATACACCACATTCATCCTCTACT
>PAHI01000003.1 GCA_002705575.1 Fidelibacterota bacterium
ACCATTTAGCAAGGCGAATATATTGAATAATATGCTTTTTGGGTTTATATATTTTATATTGGTATAACTATAAATTAATTCATTGGCTTTCGCAAAATAAATCGCATGTGATTAGCACAACCAGAAGCATCAATTATTGACTGCAACTCATTTCGATTTTCGCGTAAAAATCCTGATGCTCCTTTATCTTTTTTGTCATCTTTGTAGTAAGAATAAATATCTGGTATATCCATTCCTTTAGTTTCAAAATGTAAAATTTCTAAATTAGATTTATCAATAGCTATACCTAATGACTCTTTAGTGAAATAATATAAATGTTCAACTGGCATAATTAGACTATTTCTATTACCGAGTATTTTAAATGCCAAAGAATCAAAGTTAGGAGTAAATAATATAGAAATTCCCCCAGGTTCTAAATGGTCAGAAATACCATTAATAACTTCAATAGGATTTGGAACATGCTCAATAACATCAAATAAAGTAATTACGTCAAATCTTTTTTCTTTAGGGATTTTTGAGAGCGGTTGGTTCCATACTTTTATTCCTAATTTGCTTGAAGTGAATTTCGCTAATTCCTTTCCCAACTCTTGCCCAGAAACATTTAATCCTAATGATTTAGAATAATCAAGGAACCAGCCTGTACCACAACCTACATCTAATAGATTAATATCATTTGGAGCTAAGTCTACGTAAGAAAGAATTAAATCTAATCTTTCCCTACCAAATCGCTTTAATCTATATTTAACATGATCTAGATAATCACTTTTAGCCATAGGTAAATATTCTTCGGCGCTATAAACATCATTCGTATCATTAGGAAATTTTTCAACATAACCTAATCCACAACCTTTGCATTTCATAATGTTAATATCAAATCGATTTAAAAAAATTTCTCGTTTTTCAGAATTACATATTGGGCAAGTTTTTATATCATACCATCCACTCCCATTCTTCACATTTTCTACACATTTCTTAATTTCATTAGCTCGTTTTTCTAGGAACCCTTCAAAGCGCATTTCATCTAAATCAACTTCTTTGAAGTCATTAAGTATTTTGTTAAACATCTAAAATTTATTCCTTTTTTATAATTACTATTTTGAAAGATTACTACTATTAATTAGATCAAATAATTCTCTAATTACACCATCTCCACCTTTTGCTTTTGTAATAATGGCAGCAATATTAAGAATCTCATTATGAGCATCATGTGGTGCGATTGGTACACCGACTATTTTCATTGCCTCTAGATCATTTACATCATTACCGACAAAAATAATTTTTGACAAATCATAATTCATTTTATCACAAATTGTTATAATAGCACTTTTTTTATCTTTTACATCTTGCATAACATCTATTTCAAGCTTCTCCGCCCTTAAAGTAACAATTGGATTTGTTTCAGTACTTATAATCATTTGTTTAACACCCTTATTTTTAAATAAAGATACTCCCATACCATCAGCTCTATTTAAGATAACAGACTCTTGACCATCTTGCGACAACAATACTTTATTATTAGTCATAACACCATCAAAATCATATACGATCAATTCAATCTCTTTAAAAGTAATCATAAATATTTTGGTATTTAAACCATGACCCCTTTAATTATGTTATCAATATCTTTTGCTGCTTTGTTTAAACTATGATTATTTAAATAAAATGCCATAGCATCTTTACAAATCCTTAAATAATAATCATGATCATCAGCCATCATTTTAATATTTTTAGAAAATTGATGATTATTTTCAGCAAAAAGTGCTCCTTGCATCTTATTATTTTTAAACATTCCATCAAATGAAACTTTATTGCCTATCGCCGGCACCATCATTGAAAAAATTGTAGGAACTCTTATTCGAACACCAGTAATTAATTTACCTGGTACAACAACGAAAAAAGAGTCAACTAACTCATCCCAAATATTGTCAACATATCCTCGATACAATACATTTGGTTTATTAAAGCTTTCTTTTAACTCGGGACTTGGTTTGCCCCCACCGATTATATGTAATTCTAAATTATAAATATTTAGATCTTTTAATAATTTCGGCCAAACTTGATTCATAAACCACAATAGACTTACTGAAGTAAAACTACCATCAACACCTCCTATGTGCATTATTTTCAATTTTTTTTCATTAAAAATTTTATTTTTTATAAAATTTTCTCTTTTCTTCAAACTTAATTCTGGACCACCTTTTATGTATATTTTTCTTAATATCGAATTAACACCTCTTCCCTTCAAATATTTTACATCAGTTGAACTGCCAGAAAGAACGACTTTACTTCTTTTTTGTAATTTCAATTCACTTCTTTTTAAAACTTGATATCGAGCATTCACAATTACACGTCTAACCACATTAGAAAAACTATTTTTATTATTAAAATATAAAATATTTCTATTTTTATATGCATTAGCTTGAATATCGTGCATATTATAGATCATAGGAATACTCTTATTTAATAGAAAATCATAAACACCAACATAAAAATCTTCGTACCATATAATATCTACTTTATTATTTAAAATTATAGAGTTTATTTCATTGCATACAGATTTATAATTTTTGGATGTAAAATATTGAATAGGGTAAAAATATAATTTTATCAATTCTGTAAAGATATTATATAGTTTTAAAGTATTTAATGAGGTTGTTTTTTTTTCATTTAAAATTATAGTTTGACAACTATTCAACTTTGGATGATACTTTTTCGTCTTAAGAACCTCTGCTTTTGATTCTTTTTGGTTTTTTGATAAAATAATTACATCAACCTGATGTCCTAAGTGGATAAGGCATTCTATATTTCCTGAGTTATGCACTTGATGACCAGTACCATGCGGGAGTGGCGGACCACCAGTACAAATAAATAGAATGTTCATGTTATGAGAAAAATTGTAAAAATCGAAATATTTTAAATTTCATTTAAATCAATTACATTTTTTTTCAAATTACTTTTTCTAATTTCTTTAAAAACATTTTCTTGCAAGCCATGAATGATTATTGTGTCAACAGATTTAATAAAGTCCTCGGCTTTTTCGTAAACAACTGGTTCAATTAATTCAATAAATTTTTGCCAGATTTTTAAATTTACTCCAGTAAGATTATTTATATCAATATTTTCATCATGTACAGAAATTTTATCGTATTTTTTACTCAAATCATAAATTAATTTTAAAACTGAACTTTCTCTTAAATCATCTGTACCGTCTTTGAAAGTAATTCCAGCAAAACCTATTGCACCATATGAATTTTTAATGATGTGATTTTTTGCATTTAGAATAATATTTTCGTTACTTTTTAAAATATTTGACAAAACTGGAATAACAAGATTATTTTTTTTTGCTAAATGACTTAGAGCCCTTAGATCTTTTGGTAAACATGAACCTCCGAAAGCATAGCCTGGCCTTAGATACTTGGTACTTATGTTTAATAAGGTATCAGATTTTAATAGATCCATTACAACATTAGGGTTTGCATTATATTCTTTTGAAATAAGTGAAATTTCATTTGCAAAAGATATTTTTAAAGCATGAAATGCATTAGAAGTATATTTATATAATTCTGCTTCTTCAAAAGACACCTCATTTCCTTGAAACTTACCTGGTATTGAAGACCAAAGTTCATTTAATAACATTTTAATTTTATTATCACTGGAAGCAGTAACTGTTAATGGTGGTTTAAAAAAATCATTTACTGAGTTACCCTCTCTTAAAAATTCAGGGCAAAATGCTATGCTGTATTTATTATTTAAGTAATTTTCCACATTAAAAATTGGTATTACCGTATTATTTATAGTGCCTGGCGGGATAGTACTTCTAATACAAATACCTAACCATCGATCTCTATTTTTTAAATATTCATTAATATCTTTGAGTACTTTTTTTATCGATGATAGGTCTACCTCACCATTATTAAGGGACGGCGTGCCTACACAAACAAAGGTTAAATCACTTTCATCTAGCATATCTTTAAGTGAAGTAGATGCTGAAAAAGTTTTATTTAAAATAGACTTTTTTAAAAGCTCTTCACAACCATATTCTAAAAAAGGCATTACTCCATTTGATAACATCTTTACTTTTTCTTTAGAAAGATCACAACCAAATACTTTGTGCCCTAATGATGACAAACAAACTCCTGTTATCACTCCAACATATCCAAGTCCTATAATTGATATATTCATTTAATTAATTCTTTTATACTCCTGTTACGATTTGAATTGTTTTCTCTTAACCTAAACCATGATGCTAAAGTAATCAGTGACCATATTTTTTTATGATTTTTAACTATTAAATCTTTATCATTACCAATTTTTTTTAAAAAACTTAAATCTAAAATTCCATCAAATTGATTTGGTAAATTATTTATTAAATCGATGAAATCTTTATTCTTAAGCCAACTTACTATAGGAGGGACAAAACCCATTTTCTTTCTTTTCTTAATTGAATTAGGAATAATATCACTAAAAGATGATTTTAAAAATTGTTTAAAATTATCATGGTCCAATTTATCATTCTTGAGACTACCTGGTATTGCACTTGCAAAACTTACAATTCTATGGTCAAGAAAAGGGACCCTTACTTCTAATGAATTAGCCATAGATAATTTATCAGTAAACATTAATAACTGATCAGGAATATATGTTTTCAAATCAATAAACTGCCTCTGCCCTACAGTATCATTTCCTGGATATGATCTCCATAATTCTTCAAAAATCGTCTCATATCTAAGTTCAGTATCAATACCAAGATCTATTAAATCAACTTGATTAAAATAACCTTGATTTAATCTAGGTAGATGACTTGACCAGAGCAATCCGGGGTCACTAATAACCTTTAAAACATTATAAGCACTTGATGAAATTTGTTTAAACAGTGGAGCAATTATCCTAGCAATATTTTTATTTTCACCAATTAGATTTTTTATTCTTCCTCGACCATCTTTAAAATCAATGTAATGCTGATAACCACCAAAAAGTTCATCGCCACCCAAACCACTTAAACTTACTTTTACATCCTCTGAAGCTGCCTGACTAATTAAATATTGTGAAATCACAGTTGGATCAGCGCTTGGATTATCGATATGCCATAAAACTGTTGGTAACTCATTAATCATATCAAACTTATTTATAATTAATTGATTATGATTTGAATTACATATTCTTGCTACATCATTAGCAAAAGGAGATTCGTCGAAAACTGCATTATCATATTTGATATTATATGTATTTAATTTGTAATTAGCAATTTCATTGGATATTAGAGTAATTAGCGTTGAGTCTAAACCTCCACTAAGAAATGAGGCGACTGGAACATCACTTCTCATTCTTAAAGATATTGAATCTTTAAAAAGTTCAACAAATTCTTCAGTTCTATCTTTCACATTGCCGAATCTTTCAATTTGGGAATAGTCTTCTAATTTCCACCAGCTACTGATAGAGAATTTTTGTGGTTTGTATTCAATATATTCTCCAGGCAATAATTTTTTAATTGAACTATATAAAGTATTTTCTCTAGGTACATATCCAAGCATTAAATAATCTGCTAAGCTTTGTTTATCTATTTTTTTATCTACGTAATCATGCAGTAAAATAGATTTTGATTCGCTCGAGAAAATCAATCTTGAACCATCGAAATAGTAATATAAAGGTTTTATTCCCATCCTATCTCTGCAAAGAATAAGCTTCTTTTTAATATCATCCCATATAGCAAAAGCAAACATACCATTAAGATAAGAAAACATATTCTTGCCATATTCTTTATATAAATGCACAAGAACTTCTGTATCAGATTTTGTTTTAAATCTATATCCTTTTTTTATTAGATCATTTCTTAATTCTAAATAATTATAAATTTCACCATTACAAATCACAAAAACATTTTTTTCATGATTGCTTATTGGCTGATCACCTCCATCAATATCAATTATAGATAATCGCTGCATCCCCATGGATATAAAATTATTTCGATAATCACCCTTTGAATCAGGACCTCTATGCTTAATAGAAAAAAGCATTTTTTCTAAATTCTCTTGATCTGGCGATGAGTTAAAATCTAATAGTCCTGCTATTCCACACATATTTTTAATTTTTAAATTATTATTCTTCTTTTTAAAAGTTGTATTTTTTTCTATTCTTTATTGTCATAAAGTGAATCGTCAAGATTAAAAAATAATACCACCTTGGAGATTGCCTTTTATTCTTAAAATCAGTTTCAAAATTACTTTTTTTCCAAAATTCATGATTAACAATTAATTTTTTTGCTTCATGATGAGAATTTTCTAAAAGATTATTATTAAGATCAATTTTCAAAAAAGAAAATAATTTTGTCATTTCCAATATTTTATCTTTTTTAATATTTTCATATTTTATACAAAATATGTTAGAGGGATATTTTTTTTTAAATTTTTCCATCAATAAAACGCTGTAGTTCCACCTTCTAATCCAATAAAAATAATTACTAATGTAGCCATTATCAAAATTATAAATTGCTGAGCATATAGAATCTAACGGGTTCCTAAAAATCACTACTATTTTACTTTTAGGATAATATTTTAAAATAGTATCAATATGGTTTATGTGCGCAGGTGTCTTTTCAACCCACTTAGCTTTTGAAATATTCATATCATTTTGCTCATCTAGATTAGATAAAACAAACATTTCAAAAATATCTTTTAATGATAAATTACCATTATAATCTTTTTCATCTAAAAATTGTAAGAATTTTAAGGGGAAATAAACATCATTCATTTTGTTGGTAATGTTTTTTATTTTAATTAATTCTTTTTTTGTTACTTTTTGGAAATCATTCTTAAAAAATGGATTAAAAATCCTATTAAAAAAATGTGTTTCAGGGAATGAAACTAATCCATTTTGAGTAGTCAAAAGAGATTGAAGATAGGTTGTACCTGACCTCGGGAAACCAACAATAAAAATGGGTTCTTGAGAAAGACTACCGAGTTTTGAATGAATTCTAATTATGAATTCCTGAAATGTTTAGAGAAAAAATTATATATTTTTTTTAGCTTCCAATAACCAAAAAATCTATTGCTATCGTTCAATGCATCTAAATATAACTTTTCTCGATTTTTTAAAAAATCTAATCTCATTTCAGCCCATTTAAGATCTTTTTGATTTGAATTATTAATTATATTCTGAATGACAATTTTTGCCTGTCCATTATTATATAAGTTCAGTTTTACCCAATCAATATCGCTGTATTGCCCTGTTAATCTCGGTGAAATACCCAGATGAAACGTAAGATGCTCATTCTTTAATTCAATGAAATTTTTTGAATTATCAATCATATTTGCCCTTATAATTTCTCCATCACCTACCGCTCCAACGATAGATTCCTCAAAATTAAATTTTTTATAATCACTTGTCTTAATTATATAGCAATCCCAACCTGAATGTTTTACACCAACCTGAGAATACATATATGGTATATCCTTTATTTCTTTCTTGGAATCAGAAATGTCCCTTCTATTTACTATAATTGAATCATAACCTTGCTCTAAAATATTTTTTATTGATAAATAAAAATTAGGCATCAAAGCTATATCACTATCAGTATATATTAAAAAATCAGCATCAATATTATTTTCATAACCTATTTTGAAAATTTCCTTAATAAAAGGTAGCTTATATTTAAAATCACCTTTATCTAAAACTGAATAGGATAGGTTATCAAGAATTTTTATATGGTCTGGTATAATGTCTCTGTCTTCTTCATATTGTACAGAACATTGAATTACATCAATATTTGAAAAATTTTTAGCTATTTTGAAAGTTTCAAAAGTCACTGGCTGGGCAAAATACAAATCCCGATCTTTTTTTACTTTAACAGGATTAATTATGTGAGCAAATCTCATTTTATATTTTTTAAATAGATTAGATTAACTATTTAATTTGTAAAAAGATTTAATTGTATTACAAACTAAAGTTATATCCTCATCACTTAATTGACTAGCAGAAGGCAACCAAAGACCTTCCCTGCCAACTAATTCAGAAACGACCATTGTTTCCTTTTCCATGTATGCTTTTTGTTTATTTATAGGAGGGTACATAACCCTCGAGCCTATATTTTTTTCTTTTAAAAATAATAATAACTTGTCTCTATTTTTCGCCAAACAATCAATGAACCAAGGCGACGTATTGTTCAAATCATGATTAAAAAGTTGAATTTGCTCTGTGCTTTTTAATAATTGTTTATAAATACTAAAAATTTCTTTTTTCCTTTTTACTCTCCATGGTAGTTTTTTCATCTGCTCTTGCCCTATAACCGCCTGAATATCTGTAAACTTAAAATTATAGCCAATGGAATCATGAATATCAAGACCTCCCTCATTCCGCCCGAAATCTTTCAATCTTCTTAATTTGAATGATAAAGTATCGTCATTAGTTACAATGGCCCCTCCTTGACCAGTAGAAATAATTTTAGGAGCAGAAAAAGAAAAACTGCCTAAAGCACCCTTAGTTCCTATGTGTGTACCATCTTGATAATAGGAGCCTAAACTTTGGGCAGCATCTTCAATTATATGAATATTTAATTTATCACAATGGTTTTTAAACTCATCTATATTTTTTTTAGGATACCTGCCATTTGCTGAAACTAACATAATAGCTTTAGTTTTATCAGTTATTGCTTTTTTGGCTAAACCAAAATCAATGCATAACGAATTTTTCTCAACATCAACGAAAATAGGTTTTGCACCAATCATTCCTATAGAATTTGGGGTAGCTACCATTGTGTAATTAGGAACAATAACTTCATCTCCAAATCCAATACCTAATGCCAGCGCTGCTAAGGTCAAACTTATAGTACCATTATTCACTAGAATACAATGTTTTACATTTACAAAATCAGCAATGACTGTTTCTAATTTTTCTGTTTCTCTAAATTCTGTGACCCATCCTCTGTTAGACATGTATCTATTTAAGGCATTTTGCTCTTCAATGCCAAACCAAGGCTCCATTTGTGGTATAAATTTCACAGTTTATTTAAAATTATATTTATATGTTTCGCAAAGATCGTAAAATACACTCAATATAGTTTAGGATTAAGAGATTAACGAAACTTTAAAAATTTAATAAATAATAAAATAC
>PAHI01000031.1 GCA_002705575.1 Fidelibacterota bacterium
ACCTGAAATAGGTCTTGAAGCACCTGAATATAAAACATCTACACTACCATTGCTAGCTGTTCCAAATGACAATTCTACTGCTGAACATGTGCTGCCATCGCCTGCGCATACATCACAATCATCTTCATCGTCTGTAGCGCAATTTGGCTGAGGGTCTGAACAACCTTCTACGAATTCATCATCTACATCGCTAGGACAAAACCACTGAACAGTCGCAATATCTCCATCTCCATCTAAATCTGAATCAAAACAATATTCATTCCACATATTGCCATCACAATCACAAGGAAGAACCATAGATCCTATTTCACCTAAACCTGGGCCATTTGGAACCCCACATTCATCTTCACATGATGAACTATCCCCACCTGGAACTCCACATTCATCGGTCGGTAAAGAACAAGTTGCGCAGCATATATCGCTAAGTAGTATGCCATTAAAACCAGGAACCATTGAATCGCAGGTCGCTCCTCCATTCACATGCGCTTCCCAAACAACCTGTTGACATGATACAAACCATCCAAGAGGGTCAGAACCATCTTCTAAATCTGTTTCGTCAAGACCAAGATCTTCGAGAGTTGGCAAACTATCTATACTAATATCAGAACACGAACCCTCGCAATGACCCCCGCAATAATTACCTTCGCAATCATAATTATCTTCAGGACCTGAACCACCACATACACCACATTCATCTACAACTGCATCACCTCCACATACTCCAAAACAATCGTATCCTTCAGAACAAATATCATCATCTGTATCATCATTATATTGACCTCCTCCACATGCACAGCACATACTCATTGAGTCAAAATCATCATCATCATAATTACCACACCAATCAGAGTTGCCAAAATAGGCTGTACATCCATCGCCATATGTATCTGTAGCACCATCACCCGAATCAATACATGTATTTGAACCTCCTCCACACGCACAACACATACTCATTGAGTCAAAATCATCATCATCATAATTACCACACCAATCAGAGTTGCCAACATAGACCGTACATCCATCACCATCTGCATCTGTAGCACCATCACTTAAATCTGAGCATGCACCTGCAGAGCTATCGTTATCAGATATGCTATTATAATTATCTATAGTATCTTGAATCCAATTAGTAGCAAATGTAACTTCAGCATAAACACCAGGAGTACTTGCAGCACAACCATATCCCCAACTAGTAACACCTACGAGTTCATAATCACCTGATGAGTTTTGAATAAATAGAGGGCCTCCACTATCTCCTTGACAAGTATCTGTCAAAATACCATTACTCCCTCCCCAAGCACAAAGCATATTATCACTAACAAGGTTTTCACCTAAATAAGAATAACATTCACTATCTGATAAAATTGAAACATTAGCCTGTTGCAAAACATCCGGATTATCATCAGTTGTTTCAAAGGATGTATCTCCCCATCCAGTAATAAACGCATCAAGACCATCTGGATTTCCTGAGAATAAATCAATAGGTTTTATACATACTTGAGATTCTTGACATTCTGAATTCAAAGATAACCCTTCTACTCTTATCAAAGCAAAATCATTTTCCTGAGTGAAAGAATCCCAATCAGGATGTAAAATAATTTCACTAGAAGAAATTTTAATCTCACCGTCAGAAGTATATCGACTATGATCACTGAAGAACATATCAACGCTATCGCCATCAGATAACATATCAAAACAATGAGCTGCCGTTAGTACCCAATTTTCAGATATTAGAGCACCACCACAATAAATACTTGTATCTGAGTTATAATAAGGATTTGAAAATCTTACCATGAACGGGTATTTATAAGCAGGATCCACTGAATCACCATTGACTATCATTGGCCAAGGAAGTTCAGTGCCTTGATGTCTAGCCATATATTGATTAATTTGACGAGGAGTCATAGATTTTAAATCATCAGAACCTAGTGACTCAATATTGACAAAAGAGTTTTTTGTTAAAAAAGGGTGCTTACCTTTTTTGATTTCATCAACCATATCGAAATTAATATTTCTTTGTTTAGAAAATGGGTTCTGTTTTTTTAAAGTATCTTTTTCTGCTGATAAAAAAGTAATAATTAGTGATAGTAGCAAAACGGCTTTTTTCATTTATAAATCTCCATAAATAATTAATTTTCAAATTTTGAAACAATTTAAAGAAATCACAAGATTTAAACTTTAGAATTTCTCGTCGAATTTTCGAATTTATTTTACACATTCATAACAAATTTTCACAATGATTTTTAAAAAAATGTGAGGATTATCTGTTAAATGCAGCCAAATGTGATTAAGAGCACATTTGTGGGCCCTCCAGGACTCGAACCTGGGACCAACGGATTATGAGTCCGCTGCTCTAACCAACTGAGCTAAGGGCCCTAATAAAAGAGACTAAATTTATAATAACAAAAAGAATATTCAATATGATTATTTATTTCTTTTCATATCAAGATTATAAATAATGAATTCCCCATTTAACCAAAAAGTTTTAAAACCTATATGAATATGCTTGATACCTTGTTTTAATATGAGATCAACTTTAAATAATTTTTTCTGATCAAAATCTTTAATAACCTTAAAATCAATTTTTTCAACTTCTACCCTACTCCAATCAACACCTCTACTATTTAGCTGATTGATAAGTTTTACGAACTTTCTTTTATGAGTTTTTTTATATTTCTTATATTCAATATTTAAATTTTCCAACATACTTTCTCTTTTAGATTTATTGTGAACATGAACCATTAATAAAATATTACGAAATTGACTCTTATTTGCTCTATATTCAGAATAGCATTCATAATCATTTTTTTTAAGACAGCTAAGAAAAGATCTTCCCAACCTTCTAATTAATTGACTTCTATCAGCTTGATTTGAGTCCTTTTTTCTAAAAGATTTTCTATTTTTATTAATGTCATTTTGATTATCTAAAATAAAATTATACTTATTATCTTTCAAAAAAGATGTCTTATTCAGAAACAAAACCTCTCCCGTATTGCTTGATATAACTTTTGTATTAATTATTATTTCATTTTTAAATTCAGAGATAGAACCTAAAATGATAGCATCCACACTTAAAATATTGCCAATTTCAATCGCTGATTCAGGATTAATAAGACCAGATGAATTTAATTTTTGCTCATTAACAATATACTCTATCTGCTCTCTTTCTATGATTTGAAATTTTTCTTTTAAAAATAACTGTAGAGTAATCTCATTTAAAATATATTTACTTAAAGCTTGATTTGTTTTTGATAAATCTTGATAATTCATAAAAGCAATCTTTTCAATTGAATTACTAATTAATTTTTCAGAAATAGAATCTGACAAGTTTTCTAAAATACTATATATTTCATATTGTTCGTTTTTTGTCTGTTTAGATGTTGAACAAAATTGTAAAAATAAAATAGCTACGAATAAAATATAACGATTCATAATTACATTCCTACCGTTGAAAATTCAACCTTAGATCCTGCCAAAGTATATATTGTACCATTAATTTGCTGGCAATTAGTTTCACCTGAAACACCTAAGTCTAAGTTTAATTGACGGCAGGACTCATCAACAATAACGAGCTGTGGAGAATTATAATTAAACCTCCACAAACCCTTAAGGTTACCTAGAAAAATATCATCATACCCTCCTGACCAAGTATTACCAGCTTCTTCACAATCAATACTATTTGTAAACTGAACATCATCACAACCATATGATGATACTAATTTAGATGGATTATCTATGTGAAAAGAAATTTCATCATCTGTAAGGGCCTTACTCCACAATCTGATTTCATCAATATATCCGTACCAAAAATTACCTACAATATCTTGAGCAGTACTTACCTTCCCACCTACAATAAAATCATTACCCTCTATATCTAGATTATAACTTTCTGTATATACTTCTGTTTTATTTATATGTATTTTAATAACATCGTTTTCAGATGAAATTGTAATTAAATCAAAACCACTTGTAGACCAATCAAGGTCATTATTAACGATTGTTTGTACCATCTGATTATTTAGGTATAGATTGATTGCATTATCAATTGATATATCTCTAGATAATGCTAAAATTAATTCATTACTATCATTCAAAACACTAATAAGCATACTAGCATCATCTGATGAAGGCTTTGATCCAGAAACCCATATCTCTAATGAAAAATCATTGTTTAAAACATCTAAATCTTGACCTTTAAACTGAATCCATCCACCTCCATTTAAATAAACTGAGTTATATGAATTGTCATTAGTCAACAAGTCTGAACATTTGTTTAATATAAAACAAATCATAACTATTTTTAATATGTTGTACATGTTAACACCTCACTATCTATATAATTTCCATAAACATTATAAAGACGTATTCTATAATAATACTTTCGACCTTCACCTACATCATAATCTTGAAAGTTATCAATTATTGAATTTACAATTTTTGCTATAGGAATATCATCCTCATTAATGACAAAGCTATTATCGCTTTCATTCTTAAAAATTTGATACTCAAAAAAATCTGTGGAACTATAATCATTCCATACAAAAGATGTCCTAAGAGAAGAAGTTGGTGAGCTTTCAGTTAAGGCTAAATTATATTCTATAGTACTTCCCTCAACAGCACCAGGGATATTACTTATTATATTACTAAAGCGATAACTCCCTGATGTATCAACAATTTTAATAAGATAGTAATAATTAGGAGTAGAAATAATTTCTTCATCTATATATTCAGTAATTACTCCATTATAATCCATAATTTCAGACCAAATAGAATTATTTGGAAATCCATCAGAATCATCAATAACAGGTAATGATGCTCCTGACTGCAAAGCAGCTCTATAAACTATTGTAGTAATTATATCTGAGTCATCACTAGAAATCCAGCTTAATGAGTTCCTTTCACTTGTAGCATCAACAGAAAAACCTGTAATAGGATAAATATGTCGAGTAAATATATTAATTTGATTAATTGACTCAACCCCATCATTACGATTAACTCTTAAAGATATAATCTTAAACTCATTCAAATCTAAATTTACAGTTGCAGATGTGGTTTGTGAATCAGAAAATGTTCCTATTAAGGTATTATCATTATCTAGAATATCATATGATAAAAAATCTTCTTTTGTATATTCGTCCCACTCAATAATAACATAATACTTATTAACTCCATTACCATTATCAGATGAAGACCTGAAATTTGATTCATATTTTATACTATCTGAAGAAATTGGATTTGAAATAGTAGCATCTTCATCGCAACCAATAAATAAAAACAATAATAGAAGTAATTTATATGACCTCATTCAGCTCCCTTTCTAAATCAGATATCCTAATTATAATATCTTGCAATACATCATTTTTCTGATTCATATCTTTCAGGCTAAGCCTTAATTCTTCAATTTGCTTAGCTATATATTTTTTCTTCAATCTCATAACACACTCTTTTACCATTTGGATTGTAAACATATTTGAGTCTATATCATATAATAAAGAAGTTAGATATTTTCTTTGTTCTTTATTATTCAAGTTATTAATTATCAAATCTTCACTTACAGCTGATTGAGAATGAAGATGTATATATATATTGTCAAAAATATCTTTATTTATTGAATCAGTCAACCATTTGATATCAAACTCATGATATATAAAATTTCTAATTTTTATATCTTTAGAAAAACATAGCTTAATTAAATCTTGCTCAAGAACAATATTTCTGTCATTATTTTCTTTATCTACTTTTTGTAAAATAGGTTTACTAAACTTTGTTTTTTTACCTTTATTAATATCATTCATCCTTAAAATAATATTTCGTTGATCAATATTAACAACATCTGATATTTTTTTTATTTGTAACTCCTGATAAATCGGATCATCCATGTCTTTAATTTCTAAAAGAATTTTGTTTACAAATTGTGCTTTTTCAACATCTGATTGAATATTTTTTAATTCATATTTAAAATGAAATTCTATAGTACTTAAGCTTTTACTTATTTTATTTACAACTTCATTAGAATCGTAATCACTAATCCAATCATCTGGGTCTATACCATCCGGAATCTCTACAATACGAGGGTCCAACCCAAATCTTAAGCACATATATCCTGTTTTTATAGCTGCTTTCTTACCTGCATCGTCACCGTCATACAATAAGAATATAGTATTACACAACCTCTTCAACTGTATTGCATGCCCTTCTGTAAAAGAAGTTCCAGAAACAGCAACAACATTATTAAAACCTGATTGATACATCTTCAAAAAATCCATATACCCTTCTACAACAATAGCAGACTTTTTGCTAACTATACTTTTCTTGCTTTTCCATAAACCATAAAGTATCCTACTCTTATTATATATAGGAGTTTCAGGAGAATTCATATATTTTGCTATATTTTCAGAATTAGTGGCTCTTCCTGCAAATGCAATAACCCTACCCATAGAATCATGTATCGGAAATATAATACGATTCCTAAATCTATCAATATATCCTTTTTTAGTTTCAACAAACAATCCAGAGCTCTTCATTGCATTAGAAGAAAATTTTCTTTTTTGAAGAAATTTGAGCACTTGATCATAAGAATCAATGCTTAATCCAATTTCAAACTCTTTAATAATCTCAGGTTTTAATTTTCTGCTTTTTAGATAATCAATAACATTCTGACTTTTTTCAAAATTATAAATAAACAACTTATTAGCTAAATCATGAATTTCTAAAAGCTCATTACTTAAACTTTTAGATTGTTTTGAACTACTTTTTTTATACTCAATCTCAATACCATTTTTATCAGCTAAAATTTTAATAGCATCAACAAAGTCTACTTTTTCAACATCCATAATGAAATTAAATACTCCTCCTCCAGCACCACATCCAAAACATTTAAAAATTTGCTTACTTTCATTGACAGAGAAAGATGGAGTTTTTTCATCATGGAAGGGGCATAATCCAAAAAAATTAACACCTTTTTTTTTAAGATTCACATAATCAGAAACAGTACTAACAATATCTGCTTCCAAACGAATTTTTTCAATACTATTTTCAGTTATTATGGCCATTAAATAACATTCTCATTTTTAATTCTTTTAAAATTTAAAAAAATAGTTAGAAACAGATACAAATGCTCGATATGAAGATGATGCATCTAGTTTTTTAAATCTACCTATTTCAGAAAAAGTAAAATCAATTATATGAATTGTAGTAATAACAATTAAAAATGATTGAATCATCGAAAAAAATACAGATAAAATATTATCAAAAAAGAATCTGTTTTTAAATTCTTCTAAATTTACTGATTTTAATAAAAATTTCAGCATTGTCAATAAAACATAATACAAAATCATAAAAATAAATAAAAAAGATGCTGAATAAAAAACATTATGGCTAAAATGAATTGAGCTAACATCGAACATGTAAGATAGAGCACTAATAAAGATACTAGTTAAAAGGCCAACCAAAGAAAATGTATTAATAATTAATATTGAACCTATAATACAAAGACATTTTAAAAATTGTTTGAAAAAAAAATTTGAAAAACCTTTATAAATAGAAAAAATAATAATAAAAGTGAGAATACACCCATCAATCAGAAGAATCACGAATTGAGCTCCCTAATAACTAAACTTTGAACAATTTTACCATCTGCTCTGCCTGCTATTTCTTTCATTATAGGCCCCATAACTTTACCCATATCAGAAGGAGAATCTGCACCCGTTGATTTAATAACATCTTGAATAATTAAAGTAATTTTTTCTTTTGATAATTCATTCGGTAAATAATTCTTTATTATATTGAGCTCTTCATGTTCTTTATCTATCAAATCTTTTCTTCCTGCTTTTTCAAATTGAGTTATAGACTCTTTAATCTGCTTTGCAGCACTAAAACATATTTTAATAGATTCTGCATCGTTAAGTTTCTCACCCTTATCTATCTCTTTAGACTTAAATCTACTCAAGAGGTTACGAAGAGCATTGATTTCATTCTTATTCCCAGCTTTTATAGCCTTATTCAAATCATTTCTAATAATTGCAATCATAATAATCTTATTTTTTATTTAATTTATAAAATAAAGTCGATAAAAGTTAATAAATTGATTTAGTAGTTTGTATAAACTTTTTAAATTAATACTTTAAATTTTTATTTATATAAGGAGAAAAAATGTACACTAGCTTGAAAGATTTTATGAATTATGTTGAATCGAAAAACCCTGGAGAAAAAGAATTTCTACAAGCTGTTGAAGAAGTTGTAGAATCTTTATGGGGCTATTTAAAACATAATCCTCATTATTTACATGCTCGTATACTTGATAGGCTAGTTGAGCCTGAAAGAGTTATTACTTTTAGAGTCCCTTGGACTGATGACGAAGGAACCGTTAAAGTTAATAGAGGATTTAGAGTTGAATTTAATTCCGCAATTGGCCCTTACAAAGGAGGACTAAGATTTCATCCATCGGTAAATTTAAGTATTTTAAAATTTTTAGGATTTGAACAAATTTTTAAAAATAGTTTAACCACCTTACCTATAGGTGGAGGAAAAGGCGGATCTGATTTTGATCCAAAGGGTAAATCTGATACGGAAATTATGCGTTTTTGCCAATCATTTATGACAGAGCTATGTAGACACATAGGTCCTCGTACTGATGTACCTGCAGGAGATATTGGTGTGGGAGGAAGAGAAATCGGTTTTATGTTCGGACAATACAAACGCATCCGTAACGAATTTAGCGGTGTATTAACTGGAAAAGGATTGAATTGGGGAGGCAGTTTAATTAGACCCGAAGCGACAGGATATGGTTCTGTATATTTTTGCGAAGAAATGTTAAAAGCTCAAAATGATTCATTAGATGATAAGATAGTTGCTATATCTGGATCTGGTAATGTTGCTCAATTTGCAACTGAAAAATGCATAGATTTAGGTGCAAAAGTCGTGACTTTATCAGACTCTAGTGGAAGTATTTATGATTCTAATGGTATTGATAGAGAAAAGTTAGACTTCTTAATAGACCTTAAAAATAATAAAAGAGGTCGTATTAAAGAATACTCAGATAAATTTAAATGTACTTATATAGAAGGTAAAAGACCTTGGGGTGTAAGTTGCGATGTAGCATTACCTTGCGCAACTCAAAATGAGTTAGATGAAAATGACGCAAAAAATCTCATTAAAAATAATTGTAAAGCTATAGCTGAAGGGGCTAATATGCCAACAACCCCTGAAGCTGTAAATTTATTTAAAGATAATAATGTACTTTTTGGGCCAGGTAAAGCAGCCAATGCAGGAGGCGTTGCAGTTTCTAGCCTAGAGATGAGTCAAAATAGTAGCTTTCAAAATTGGACACGAGATAAAGTAGATAATAAATTGCACCAAATAATGATAGACATTCATTCCAAATGCATAGAACATGGCTCAACTAATAAAAAAATAGATTATGTTAAAGGTGCAAATATTGGAGGTTTTATAAAGGTCGCAGATGCAATGCTTGATCAAGGAGTAATTTAGACACCCATAAATTCATTTTAATCAATTTAATTGTAGCAAGAATTTAATTAATTGAATTCTTTGATTCTGATTTATATATAAAGTCAAATGCACTTTTAAAACTAGGTGCTACAAAGTCCGCTTTTTCACATACATTGGAACGAGTAATATTTTCAGTAAAACATATAAAAGCTTTTACTCCCTTTACTTGTCTCATCTGATAATCTGTATAACCATCACCAATAATGTATGCCCCATTTTTTAAATCTAAATTTTCTAGAGCTTTTATTTTACCATTTTCACAGCTCATACAATTTGTTTTAACCACACCTATTACTTTTTTATATGAATCATATAAAAACTCATTTGCATATATATGATTTTCTTTAATCCCAATATCTTTAACAACATTATAAATAATTTCTTTAAAACCTCCTGATATTATATATATAGTATCTAAATTTGACCGAATATAATTAGTTTGTTTATTGAAAGAATCTGACAATCTATACTTTAATAATTCACTTACTTTAATTATATCTGATTTATTTATACTTAAAAGGTTTATTCTTTTTTTTAGAGCTTCACTAAACTCTATCTTTCCCTCCATAGCTAAATTGGTAATATTTATTATTTCTTGCTTTTTCTTATCTGATATATTTGACTTATATAAAGCAATTTTATCTAAAGTTTCATCTTTAATAATGGTACTATCAAAATCAAGAATAATTAATGGCTTCACGATGATTTTTTAAAAACTACTGATCGTAGCCCTTTTTCTTTGCCATTAATTATATTGATTATATTTACTCGATGCTTATATATACCAATTATAGCAACAAATATGCTGATAATCATATAACCAAAATCAAATGATAAGCCTGGTATCATAAAAAATACATCTGGATAAAAAACTAAAAAAAACGGCAGAAATAAATAAGCACATATTGAAGAAACCGCCACATAATCTGTGATTAATGTTATAAAAAAACATCCAATAATTATATATAAACCTATCATAGGATTAATTGCTAAGCACATTCCTATAAAAGATGCAGCACCTTTACCTCCTTTAAAATTCATAAAAAATGGAAATATGTGACCCACTATTGACATTGACCCTGAAATTAATATTAACAACGATATATTAGGCTCAGAATGATATAATATTTTTATAAAATAAACAGCTAAAAAGGCTTTTAAAACATCAATAACTGCAACTATAAGTCCATTTTTCCAACCCATAATCATTATAGAATTTGAACCACCTGCATTACCCGTACCATGATCTCTAATATCTGCCCCAATAACCCACTTAGCTACGAAATAGGAAGCCATAAGATTACCTGTGAAATAACCTAAAATAATACTTGTTAAGATTGGTATGATATCCATTCTATCTCCTTGATTTGAATAATCAAAGTTACAAAACAGAAATTGAAAATTTTATAAAATTTAAAGTTCTTTTATGTCAGAGAGAAGTTTAGTAAGCATATCCTTTGCATCACCAAAAACCATAATACTATTATCATATCCAAACAATTCATTCTGAATACCTGCAAAGCCAGCATTCATCGTACGTTTATTAATAATAACAGTTCTTGATTTATCTACATTAAGAATTGGCATTCCGTATATAGGGCTACTTTGATCGCTTCTTGCTGCAGGGTTAACTACATCATTTGCTCCCAAAACTAGAGCAACATCACAATCTTCAAATTCTGGATTAATTTCATCTAAATCTTTTAATTGTTCATATGGAACATTTGCTTCTGCCAATAAAACATTCATATGGCCAGGCATTCTACCTGCAACTGGATGAATCGCATAAAGAACAGTTTTTCCCATTGATTCTAAATGCTCTGCAAGCTCTCTAACTCCATGTTGAGCTTGAGCAACAGCTAGTCCATATCCTGGAACAATTACAATTTTTTCTGCAGCATCAAAAATCATTGCTGCTTCTTCAGTAGAATAACTCTTAATATTTACTTCTTTGCCTGAACCACCACCACTCTGAACTTCTCCACCAACAGCTCCGAATATTACATTAGCTAGAGATCTATTCATACCTTTACACATGATCTTAGTTAAAATGATTCCAGATGCACCAACTAAAGAACCACATATAATTAAAGCATTTCCTGCTGCACTATTACCAGCAAAAACTAGAACAAAACCTGTCATAGCAGCTGCAATTCCTGAATATGAATTGAGCAATGATATAACAACAGGCATATCTGCGCCACCAATTGGAATAACAAGAAGAATCCCAAGTAAAGCAGCAAGACCTATTAGAACATAAAAAGAGGTCATAGGCTCTATACCCATAATCATCATAACGGTACTACCAATTAAAACTAATGCAAGAATAGCATTTAACAGTTGCTGTCCTCCAAATGTAATAGGTTGACCGCTAATAAAACCTTGGAGTTTTCCGAATGCAATAAAGCTTCCTGTAAAAGTTAGTGTACCAATAATAATACTTAAAGAAATAGCAATAACACTGAAAATTTCTCCACCTAAAACCTTTAAAAATTCTGAACATGCCACAAGAGCTGAAGCTGCACCTCCAAATCCATTAAAAATTGCCACTAATTGAGGCATTTGAGTCATCTCAACTTTAATTGCAAAAAATGCTCCAATGATAGAGCCTACAATGATTCCAATACCAATTAAAGTCCAGTTTATAGATCCAGAACCAAGCCCAATTGTTGCAATAATAGCAATAAGCATTCCAAGAGATGATATTAAATTTCCATTTCGTGCAGTTCTTGGATGACTAAGCATTTTAAGTCCATATATAAAACATACTGCAGCAATTAAATAAGCTATATTGATATACGTTTCCATTTACTTCTTCTTTTTAAACATTTTAAGCATTCTATCAGTTACCATAAAACCACCAACCACATTAATCATTGCAAATACTACGGCTACAAAACCAAGCCATGTTCCAAGGTCACTTTCAACTTGTGTTGACAAAAGCGCTCCAATTATTGCAATACCAGAAATAGCATTAGATCCAGACATAAGTGGTGTATGTAAAGTAGGAGGTACTTTTGTTATAATTTCAAAACCTACAAAAATAGCTAATACAAAAATTGTTATAATTCCAATATCCATAATAAACCCTTAACTTAAAGCCTCTTTTGTTCTTTCATCTACAATCTCGCCATTATATATATATAATGAGCCTTCCGTAATTTCATCTTCCATATTTAAACTTAAATCTTCTTTACTGTATATGTGTGTAATCAGAGCATTTACATTTTTCGCATAAAGTTCTGTAGCATGAACGGACATAGTGCCGGGGATATTTTCTGTACCGTCAATAGTGACACCATGCTTATTGACTACTTCACCTGGCTCAGTTAATTCACAGTTTCCTCCATTTTCAGATGCCAAATCCATTATAACTGAACCTGGATTCATGCCTTTCACCATATGTTCTGGAATCAAAATAGGAGCAGGCCTTCCTGGAATTAGTGCTGTAGTAATCACAATATCAGCTTTAGAAATATGATTTGCCAATAATTCTTGCTGTTTCTTTTTATAATCTTCTGAAGTTTCTTTAGCATAACCACCTTCTCCAACACCATCTTGCTCATCTGTTTTAACTTCAATATACTTTGCTCCCAAACTTTCAACCTGTTCTTTTACTTCAGGTCTAACATCAGAAGCCTCTACTTGTGCCCCTAACCTTTTAGCTGTAGCAATTGCCTGAAGCCCTGCAACACCTGCACCAATAACAACAACTTTAGCCGGTGGAATTGTTCCAGCGGCAGTCATTAGAAGAGGCATATATTTTTCAATATGACATGCACCCATTAAAACAGCTTTGTAGCCTGCAATATTACTTTGAGAACTGAGCGCATCCATTTTTTGGGCAAGTGTAGTTCTTGGTATTAAGTGCATAGATATTGCATTAATATTTTTAGATTGAAGCTTTTTGACGGTTTCTATTGATTTAGTAGTTTGTATAAAAGAAACAAGCATAGAGCCTTCTTTCATTAAATCTATCTCGTCATTAGTGGGTGGACTAACTTTTATAATGATGTCTGATTTTTGATAGACATCCTTAACGTCAGAAGTTATTTCTGCACCAGCTTCCTTTAATTGATCATCAGATATATAACTTAAAGAGCCAATTCCAGATTCTGCTACAACTGTAAATCCAAATTTAACATACGACTTAACAACTCCTGGAGTTATAGAAGTCCTAGTCTCATTATTTGTTAATTCTTTTGGTAATCCTATTTGCACTATTTTAGTTATCCTATAGATTATAAAATTACAAATTAATTATATTAAAAAAACATATTTAATATTTATTTTTAGGTACTTTTTTATGAAAATCGATTTTATAACTAAAAATAACATATCTGATAAAGCTATTATTTTTATTCATGGATGGGGCGGTAACAAAAACAGCTTTCTTCCATTTATAAAAAATATGAAAGTTTCTAAATCTCAATGGTTCTTACCTGAAGCACCATATCCAATTGATAAACAACCATCTACAAATAGCAACCAGTACAATACTAGTACTTCTTTAAATCAAAAATCTTGGACCTATAAAAAAGCTAATGGTTTATGGGAAATTAATGAGCCTAAAAAAATGCTAGACAATTTTCTAAATGATGTTGTGTTTGCAAACTATAATACTGAAAATGTATACTTCATAGGTTTTTCGCAAGGTGCAGCTATATGCTATGAATATGTGATGGGAATAAAAAAAAAGTTAGGTGGGATTTTTCCTATTGGAGGATTTATTTTCAAAAATTCAAATAAAAAAAACCTTCTTAGTAAAGAAAATAAAAACACACCTATAATTATTGGACATGGAGAAAAAGATGATGTTATCCCTATCGATAAATCAAAAATAGCCTATAAAAAATTGGTTAAAGAAAAAGCAAATGTTAAATTCTATAAATATACTGGTGGTCATAAAATCAGCATAGACTATTTTAGAGAAATAATAAGGACAATAAATGGAACATAAATCAACTACAAGAATTAATAATACTCTTAAACTTCAAAATAAAGCTAATAGAAACATAAGAACAATAGAATTCAGAAAAAACCAAATTAGGAAGATTGTTAGCTGGATTAAAAAAAATGAAAATAAAATTAAAAAATCTATTACTCATGATTTAAAAAAACCTGAGGTAGAGATTGATATAACTGAAATATGGGCTTGCACTAAAGAAGCAAATTATATACTTAAAAACTTAAATAAATGGACAAAAGTCAAAAAGATATCTAAAACTATCCCGCTAATAACTACTACATCATATATAGCAACAGAGCCTAAAGGAATTGTACTGATCATCGCTCCATGGAATTACCCTTTTCAATTATCAATTATGCCACTTTTAGCTGCTATTGCTGCAGGAAATTCTGTTTTTCTCAAACCTTCTGAAAAAACACCTGCCACATCTAAATTAATAAATGAAATGATTAATGAATTATTTAGCCCTTCAGATGTAGCAGTCTTCGAAGGTGATGAAAAAATTGTCTCATTATTACTAAATGAAAAATTTGACCATATATTTTTTACAGGAGGAACTAAAATAGGTCAAATTATTATGAAAAAAGCTTCAAAAAACTTAACTCCTGTAACACTTGAACTTGGAGGAAAATGCCCAGCAATTATAGATAAAAGTGCAAACTTAAAAACTTCCATTGATAAAATAATTTCAACTAAATTTATGAACGCAGGACAAACCTGCATTGCCACAGATTTTATTCTAATAGAAGAATGTGTTAAAAAAGAATGTATAAAATTAATCAAAAAAATCATTTCAGAAAGATATGGTAATCCTAAACTAATAAAACAAAACACTGATTATGGACGCATCATAAATAAAGACCATACTAAGCGCTTAGACTTATTAATAAAAAAATCTTTAGAACATGGGTCAACTATTCATCAAGGAAATGAAATCTCTATAAACGATTTATATATTTCACCAACAATAATAGAAACAAATTTTGATGATGAAATTATGAAAGAAGAAATCTTTGGACCTATATTACCTATTATAACTTATAAGAATTTTGATAGTATGATAGAAAAATTAAATCAAATGGAATATCCGTTAGCATCCTATATTTTCTCTAAAAATAAACACCATATTAATACATTTATACGTAAAACTAAGTCTGGAGGAGTATGCATAAATGATGCCTCTATACATTTTCTTCACCATAAACTTCCATTCGGCGGCTTAGGTAATAGTGGAATAGGCTCTTATCATGGAAAATTTGGATTCCTAGAGCTATCAAATTCAAGACCTGTTATCAAAAATATCGATAATAGTCCTATAAAATTTCTATACCCACCTTATAATACTAAGATTAAAAAACTAGTTAAATTGATCAAAAACTTAATTTAAAAGTCTCAATTAAAGTAAAATATTAAGTATTTTTTTTATATATAAGTCTATGTAAATAAAGGACTTATGAAAAATATAATTTAAAGATGACTTAAAGTATTACATTAAATGTTTGGTACTATTGGTTGAATTGTTGTAAAATAGCCCCAGCTGATACTTAATGAGTACTTTAATTAAGTATTTAAAGCGTACGCGTAAATAGTCGAGACTTAAAAATTGTTCCACAAAGGAACAGAAGAAGAAACTAAATAGGAGAAAAACAACTATGAAGTTAAGAAACATTTTAATAACAATGTCAGCTGCAGGTTTTATATTTGCAAGCTTTGATAGAACTGACATTGTTGGTTATACTACTGGTGATTATACGGATATGATGGCATACCCGCATAAAGCAGCTGGCATGAATGTTGCTCATACTATGGGTGATGACTTTACAGCTGTATGGACTGATGGTGGAACTACTTGGGGATTTTCAGGTGGTGATACAGATGAATTAGTCAATATGAGGTGGAGTAATGGAACCTACGGTGTAACAGGTGGCCTAAATATGCCTGCTGGTGGAGACACATCATTTGACCTTGGATTTGGTATGAATCTAATGGGATGGGATGTTGGTGTTGCCATGAGCACAGTTGAAAATAGCGAAATGACAGTAAATGCTAGAGGAGCTCTTGATTTTTGGGCTTTTGATACTATGACTTTTGCTTTTGGAACTGGTGGCAATGATAATAATCTTGCTGTTGAAGATGCTTTTACAACTATCGATCTAGGAATGTACGGTGTTCATGACTGGGGCACTGCTACAGGAATGTTTGGTATGGGCTTTATGAGCACAGACAGAACTGGTGGTCCATATACAGCATGGAATGGTTGGACTAAACTTGGTGATGGTGCTACTTTAATCACTACTGATTTTAGTGTTGAAAGCACATTAACTGATTGGTGTGATCTAAGAATTGGATATAGCAAAACTTTCAACATGGGTCCTGAAGATGGTGAGCCTGAAAGTTACGATGCTTATAATGCTGGTCTTGGATTTAATTATGGGTCTGTTCAATTAGATATGACTATTGCACAGAACACATTATCAAGCATGGTGTCAAATCCAATCAATTATTTGTATGGTAGAAATGATATGCTAGCAGCTTCATGGACACTATCATATACTTGGTAAACTAATTTTAAGAAGTTAGTTACTCGTCGAAAAGAAAGGCTCCAAATTGGAGCCTTTCTTATTTATGGGTAATTAATTAACTTTAGTTCATGAAACTACACTGGAAAATATTAATGGCAATGGGTTTGGGAATTCTTGTAGGTTTGTTATATAACAACTCATTAAGTATGGATAATACATTTTATGACCTGATTGTTTTATTAGGAGATATTTTTATACGTTTACTTAAGATGGTTATAGTCCCTCTTGTACTAACGTCAATTATAATTGGAATTTCTTCGATTAATGATCGTTCAAAAATAGGAAGAATGGGAATTAAAACTATTATTTATTATATCTCAACTAGCTTAATTGCAATTTTAATTGGTTTATCACTTGTTAACACTATTAAACCAGGTGAGGGGGCCAATCCGATTTCTGGAATTGAGACATATGATGCAAGTCAGTTACAATCAAACTCAATAATAGATATTTTTAAGAGAATGGTTCCAGAGAATCCTATCGATGCATTAGCTAGTGGTGATATGTTAAGTATTATATTTTTTGCGATATTTTTTGGGCTTATGCTAAACTTTGTAGACACAAAGCATTCTAAGCCAGTTTTAGGAATCCTTAATTCTATATATCAAATAATTCTAAAAATGACACAGATTATTCTTAAAACAGCCCCAATTGGAGTATTTGGATTAATAGTAAAAGCAGTATCTACTTCAGGCCTATCAATTTTTAAAGAATTAAGCTTATATGCAATAACCCTTATATCTGGATTATCAATACATTTATTTATTGTTATTCCCTTGATTTTAATTCTAATTGTTAAAGTAAATCCAATTAAACATTTTAAAGCAATTTCATCAGCTATGGTAACTGCATTCTCAACAAGCTCTTCTAGTGCAACATTACCCGTAACAATAAAGTGCGTTAAGGATAATATTAAGGTTTCCAATGAGACATCCAGTTTTGTACTGCCTATGGGAGCTACCATTAATATGGATGGAACAGCTCTTTATGAATGTGTTGGGGTTTTATTTATTGCCCAGGCAATTGGAATCCCTCTCGATGCAAGTCAGCAGTTTGTTGTTGTCATAACAGCCCTTTTAGCATCTATTGGAGCTGCAGGGATTCCTAGCGCAGGTACTGTAATGCTTTTTATTGTAACTGAAGCAGTTGGACTTCAAAGTGATGTGGTTGCAGTTTGGGTAGGCTCAATGCTTGCTATCGATAGACCTCTTGATATGTTTAGAACAATGGTTAATGTTTCAAGTGATAGTGTGGGAGCTGCAGTAATCGCTAAATCAGAAGGTGAAAAACTTTATTCTAATTAAAATTATTTAATAAGACTAGTTGAAAATTGACGTATAAACTTTAAAGAATTCTTACCCTCTATTATCAATTCGTAAACTCTCTTTTTATCCATTTTAGTATTATTTAAATCATCCATGGAAGTAATCTTTCTATAATCTAATCGATATGATTCTACGATTGATTGAAAACTTATTTTATGCTCATTTCGTACAAATCTTTTAAATATCTTAGATTCAATTTGCTTAGATATAGGTAAATAATCAAAAATTGCTCCACCAAAATTATTAATAATAAAAACGGATAAATTGATATCTTTTTCTACTAAAATTTGAAGAGCTCCAATATCATGCATAAAACTTTGATCTCCAATAATAAGATAATTATTTTTTTTTGATTTAGAGGCAATTCCTAGAGCGGTTGATAAATTGCCATCTATTCCGCTAACACCACGATTTGAAAAGAATTTAATACGTTTTTTATTTTTTTTAGAAAATATGTTGAATGCTCTGATAATCAATGAATTCCCAATAAAAACATTAGAATTTTCTGGGATTTTTTCTATAAAATCATAGGCAAAAGCATACTCGTTCAAATCAAAATCAACAAAAGAATTATATATATATTTATTTATAAGAGCATCTTTATCTTTAAATAAATTTAACCAATCAACATTAGTTTGTAAGTAACTTTTTTTATCAATGAAAGTATATATATTACTTTTCAGAACATCATCATTAAAGATTTTTCTAGATCTAAAAAGGTATGTCCTATCATTATAATTTTTAATCAAAGAAATTAACTTTTTAGATTGCGGCATACTTCCAAATCTTAAAATTAAATCTGGAGCTTGCAACTTATCAATAAAGTGATCATAAAATGATATTACATTAGAACCACCATTAACATTAGAACTAATATCAGCTAAAATTGGAGCATTTATTTTATTAGATATTTCAAATATATGATTTTTTTTATCCTTAAGATCTGATTGTCCACAGATTATTATAGGTTTACTTACATTTTTATCAATACTAAAAATATTATTTGTTAAAATTGGTTTTATAGGCTTTAAAAAAACATCTTCTATATTTTTATCTGGTAGTTCAGAATTAATAAGGGGCTCATCAATATGAACATTAATATGAACAGGTCCTTTTTCTGACAATCTTACTTCATTTATAGAACCTAAAGATGAGTTTATTGCTATGTTAATTTTATCAATTATAGATTCTTTTTTATCAGTTAAATCTATACTAGTATTATGACAAACATATTTTCCATATATATTATTTTGATAAATTGTCTGATTTTCTCCCTTGCCTATCGATGCTTTTGGTCTATCTGCAGTCAAAATAATTAGAGGATTTTCACTCATTCTTGCTTCTATAATAGCTGGAAATAAATTTGCAAGTGCAGTCCCAGAAGTACAACAAACTACAACAGGTCTCTTTGTTTTTTTAGCAATTCCAAGGGCATAAAAACCAGAACTTCTTTCATCTAAAATAAAGTGTGTTTTAAAATTAAAATTTGCAAAACCTTGAATTAAAGGAGTATTTCGAGCTCCAGGGCTAATACACACATCTTCAATATTTAAGTTTTTAAAAACTGATAAAATTAAATTTGTAATCTTATTATTCATCATTTAATATAGATAATATAGAATTAAATTTTATTTCAGATTCATCATATTCTCTATTATTATCTGATTTGCTTGTAATCCCGCATCCTGAATAAAGATATAAATTATTTCCAATAGATAACCCTGAACGTATTGATACTATGAAATGAGAATTATAATTAGAATCTATCCAACCAAGTGTTCCTGAATACCATCCTCTATCATGATTTTCTATATTTCGAATGCTATTCATAGCAATATTACTTGGTGTTCCACAAACCGCTGGAGTAGGGTGCAATTTATGAATTATATCAAACGGGAAAATATTTTTATTTAAAACCGATTTGAACTCAGTTCTTATATGATTCATGGATTTTAATTTCATTAGATGAGGTTTTTTATTATAATGTATTTTATTGGAAAAAGATGTGATTTTATCGTTAATATAATCTACAACAAATTTATGTTCTTCAAATTCTTTTGAGTTTTCAATACTATCTAGCATTTGATTTGATTTAATAGTTCCAGCTAGAGCTTCAGAATAAAAGGTATCACCATTCGTTTTAAATAAAGTTTCAGGACTTACCCCAAAAAATACCCCTAAATCTTTAAAATCATACAAAAAATTTATACAATTAGGAAATCGAACTTTAGCTTTTGATAAAAAATCACCTTGCTTATTAATATTAAAATCAAAATCATAATTTTTTTGCCTAGACAAAACAATTTTTGATATTTTTTTTTCATTCATCATTTTAATTGATTTCTCTATCATTTTTGAAAAATCATATAGAGATGTTTCTGCTTTAAGTTTTGGATTTAAATTTCTATCAACACTTTTTTTAGCAGAATATTTAAAATTATGAATGTTATTATTAATTGTTATCAGTTTTTTATATCCTTTTTTATTAATGTAGATTGTTTCTGGAATAAAAATAAATCCCCTAGGAATATTTAACCACGGGGTTTTTCTTTCTGAATGCATATCAAATGAATTTATAATAAATATTAAAGGTATTGATAAATCCGACAACCATTCTTTATTTGAATCAATTATAGATTTATAATATTTAGATAAACTATAAAACTCCTCAGTAGTTGAAAAATCAGAGCATAAAGCACAATCTATTCCAACAATTTCTAATTGATTAGGGCTATTCCATGAAAAACGTAACTTATCATAACTACTATTTAACATAATATCTTTAAAATCAATATTTCTATTAAGATTAGTTTGATGTATTTTTAGTTTTGGTATTGTATTCATATTTAAAATTGTATATACGTATTAAATTTAGCATATATTTACTAATAAAATTAAACCATGAATAAATTTTATCATAAGGGCCCTGAAAAAAAGAAACTAGTAACCAAACTATTCAATGATATTGCTAATAGCTATGACTTTTTAAATCATTTTTTTAGTTTTGGCGTTGACTACTACTGGAGACATCGACTAATAAAAGAAATGAATGTCAATCAAAATCAAAGTATTTTAGATGTAGCTACAGGAACAGGTGATGTTGTTTTAAAATTGTCACCAATATGTAAAAAGGTCACAGGTATTGATATCGCATCTAATATGATTGATTTAGCAAAAATAAAGCAATCTAGAAAGAACCTATCTAATGTTAATTTCTTAGTTGGTGATGCAGAGAAATTACCTTTTGATGATTCAAGCTTTGATCTTATCACTATTTCATATGGCTATAGAAACATTTCAAACCCAGAAAAAGCGCTAAAGGAATTTAATCGTATTTTGAAAAATAATGGCAAATTATTTATTTTAGAATTTTCAGAACCTACAAATAAATTTATCAGTCCATTTTACAAATTTTATTCATATAAAATAATGCCTTTTATAGCATCATGTTTTACAAAAAAATACGCCTATGATTATTTACCTGAATCAATTGATATGTTTCCTTCAAGAGATAAAACAAAAAAAACGCTAGAAAAACTTAATTTCTCAAATATTAAAATTATAGATATGACATTTGGAATATCTTCTATATTTGTTGGCAAGAAACATGAATAATAGCCGGCTAATTGCTCAAATTGGCTTAATTTTTACAACAGCAATATGGGGTTCAACATTTCTTTTAGTTCAAGATTCAGTTTCTAACGAAACTAGCCCTTTACTGTTTATATTTTTCCGTTTTATTATTGCGGCTTCAGTTTTAATACCTTTACTTTTCAATTATTCAAATAAAACTATCACTTTAAATAGCTTCAACATATATGATATTAAGTTTGGATTTATATGCGGCTTATTTCTATTTATTGGATATCTATTCCAAACATACGGATTAAAATATACATTAGATACAAAATCAGCATTTATAACGGGCACTAGTGTTTTAATTGTACCTATTATTATATACTTTTATACTAATAATAAAATTAGCTACAAACTATGGATATCAATTTTATTAGTAATACTTGGTTTATATTTATTTCAGGAACCCGGTAAAGTTTTATCTAAAGATATAAATCAACATAATCTTTCAACAAAAATAGCACCGAATATTGGAGACTTACTTACTTTTGGATGCGCATTTTTTTTTGCTATGCATATTGTAGCTCAATCTACTGCAGTTAGATATAAAATAAATTTAGCTAGATTCTTAATAATTCAATTTTTAACAGTTGCCTTAATATCTGGATTTTTAACTATAATACTTAATCAAATCACAATTACCTGGAACAGCCAACTAATTATATCTTTGATTGTAAATGGTATATTTGCAAGTACAGTTGCAATCTTAATTATGGTTTGGGCTCAAAAGATTTTAACTGCAGGAGAAACAGCAATTATATTTAGTTTAGAACCTATATTTGCACTTATTTTTTCTATTTTTATGCATAGTATAAGAGGTCTAGAAAGCCATGTAGGAGCATCTCAATGGATTGGAGGTATCATCGTTGTAGTTGCGGTAATTTATTATAGTATTACAAATAAATAACTATAGCTTAAAAAAACATTATAGATAACGATAATTTTTAAATCCCCAAATTAACTCCTCTACAATAACTTTCAGAATAGCTGCTACTGGCACTGAAATTAACATTCCAATAATACCCATTGCTCCACCACCTATTAATACAACTATAATAACAAACATTGGGTGTAGACCTACAGAATCAGATATAATAAGTGGTGAAGAAATTAAATTATCTATTAGCTGTACTGAAATAAATGTAGCCATAATAAATAGAATATGGTAATACTGAAGTATAAAAATATCTGATTGATTGGATAATAGAAATAATAGAATCGCCGTTAATCCACCAATTATAGGACCTATAAAAGGAATCAAATTAAATAACCCTGCAACAATACCAACAACAATTATATAATCATGTTTAAAATCTAAAACAGAACATAAAATATTAAGACCTATAATTGATAGTGCCCCAACAATAAAAGCTGCTGTTGCTGTGCCAATTATATATGATGAGATTTGTGATGATATTCTATCTATAATTTTCAAAGACATCTCAAAATATCGATTAGGAACCATTTTTATAAATGACTTTTTAAAGTTTTGCGCATTTGCGAGCAATATAATAATAAATGTAACGGTAATTAAAAAAAACATCACTAAGGTTGATATCTGAGAAAACAGATATACTGTATTTTGAAGATTGAAATAGCTTGGAATTAATTCAGAAATTGACTTTTGTTTATCTCCACTTTTTAATTCATCAAAAAATTGTTCTACCTTTTTATTTAAAGTTGGAGGTACTATAGGCTTTATTCTATTTTCTATCCTATCTGATATCTTATTAATATCTAGCGTCCTTGTTTCTTCATCTACCAATAGTGTATATATTGAATCATATTGTTTCATAACAATTGACGTTAATTGTGATAGTCCATAATAAATAGGCGAAATAACAGAACTTAAAACAATTAATATTGCCAATATTCTAATACCAATTAATCTTTCAATTCTACAAACTAAAGGATCTAAAATAGCATAAAATATATATGATATTATAATTATCATAAATACAGGATAAACATACTCCCACAGTATAAATATTAAGGCTAATGGAAGAAGCCAAAATAAATTTTCTACTATGCTAATGGAATTGCGATTCATGATAGCTAGAGTTGTTCTGCTCTAATAAATTATTGGTTTTTTTTAAACGAACTGTAATAGTTTTACATAGATTAAATAATATCTTAGTACCAAAAACAGGATTTCTTCTTATTATCTCTAATAAATCTGATCTAAAAAATGCAACAATTTGAGTATCTTCTAAAGCTTTAGCATTAGCACTTCTCTTATCTTCATTTATTAATGCCGTTTCTCCAAAAAAGTCTCCATTTTCTAATACTGCAAACTCAGTGCCATCTTGACCTTCTATTTTAATTTTACCCTTTAAGATAATATACATACCTAAGCCTGGAGTATTATTTCTAAAAACATATTCATCTTCTAGAAAATCACGTTTATGGACTATCTTGCTTATTTCTCTAAGTTCTCTTCTATTTAAATTTTCAAATATAGGAATTTTCTTAATTGTTATCTCTGTTTGAGATTCACCATATATTGATTTAAAAATATTTGACCATATAGGATGTGACATAATTCTCCTTTCATTTAAAAACTCAAAAACAAAAAAGCTCCTAACTTAATTAAGAGCTCTTTACATCTAAACATAAATTATATTTATCTTCTATTTGTTTTCTTCATTATTTGAATCTTCATCATTAGTAGCTGATTCAATAACAGGCTCAACAGGAGAGACCTCAGCTTCTTTTTCTGGATTATTAATCATTATAACCACTAAAACAGCAACAACAACCATTAATAGTAAGGCCATTGGTTTCTTTGAATTATTATCTGACATATTTTCTCCTTAAAATTTATTTATATACCAATTTAGATGAAATTTATCATTATCATTAATCATGAACAAGAAAATTAATACTTTGAGTAAAACCTCCTATTAAAAATAAAATAATCTATAACTATAGACCTATTGTACATACCATCTAAAGTATAGCCTTTCTTAATTATTTTTTTATTATTAATTCTTTTTTTAATTAAATATTTAATATTCAATACAATCCATAATAAAGATAGCATTTGAGCAAAAAAATTTCTAAATCTAAAACAAAAAAAATCAAGTAGTGTTGATATAAGATGTAAAATTAGCTTAGGGATAATTAATGCAACCACTATAAATATTTTATGATTAGCAATAAAAACAATCCAACTATTTCGATGATTAAGATAAACTTTTTTAAATGATTCTTTAGATAATGTCATAGCTCCTTCATGGTAAACAATTGAATCTGGGGCTGAAAGAATCTTATATCCCATCATCTGAGACCTCCAATGATAGTCAATTTCTTCCATATGCGCATACAGACTCTTATCGAACATACCTGATTTTATAAAAATACTTTTTTTTGTAGCAAAAGCTGCTCCAGATGCCCAAAAAATACTTTTTTTGAATCATATTGATGGTAATCATGCTCAATTGTATTAAACATTCTACCCCTACAAAAAGGATATACAAATATATCTAAATACCCTCCAACAGCACCTGCATAATCAAATAAATTTTTATTTTTTAAGTTTTTTATTTTAGGCTGAACTGAAGATATCTTACCATCTAGAAGGCTATAAATCAAAGGCTTTGTCCAGCCTTTAGTAACTTCAGTGTCATTATTGAGAAAAATTAAATATTCATTTATAGCACTAAGTGCACCAATATTACATGATTCTGCAAATCCCTTGTTCTTGCTATTCTTAATCACTTTAATATTAGGATATTTCTCAATTATTAATTCTGAGCTTTTATCCTTTGAGCCATCATCTACAACAATTATTTCATTAAATTCTGAATCTTTGATAATTAATGAATTTAAACATCTAGTAATGATATCTATATTATTGCAATGAGGAATAATAATAGAATAATTAGGCATTTTCTTCAATAGAATATATCCCATTATAATTCTTGATTAATATTTGAAGGCAATAAATCATAACTTCATCTTCAGAAAAATTAATTCCAAGACTATTTATCCTTTCAAAAATTACATCAAAAATCATATTTTCTAAGCTTTCATCATCAAAAGTATAATCAATAAGTTTGTTTTTAATTATAAAATTAATCTCATCTAAAAAATCATCTGCACTATGTATGAAACCTGGATGAATCTTTAATATTTTTTTAATCAAATTATTACTTTCAATAAAATCTTTACTATTTGATAAAGAAAGAGCTATGCTTGGTAGTAATATTAAATTTTGAGAATTGCCCTCTACCACATCATCTATATAATTTTCAAACTTTTTGTACATTCCGGAATAATAGTATAATTCAGCCATATATAATTTTAAATTTGGATTGTAAATTTTAATCACATTATCAGGCATTATCTTATCCATCTGAGACATTATATATTCTCTAGCATTATATTGAAACTTGCATGATTTACTAGACTTGCTTACAAGTTCTTTATTATTGTTTAGACATATTTGTTCACCTGGTTCATATTCTTCTGTCAGATATAAAAATAACATCCTATAATTTTGTAATATCCTTTGTAAATCTGAATTATAATAAATGTTATTATTATTAAGATTTGTAAATCTATAAACTTCCAACAAATTATCTCTCAATATTTCTCTATCTACATATATAGAATAACTATCTTTAATATCTTTATTGGTTACTTCATAAACCATGCCTTGATTTGAAAGATATGAATCTAAATTTATACGACTATCTGGACTAACAGTTGCTGCAAAATAAACATTCGTATTATAATTAACATCTTCTAAAATCTTCATAATCATAATATCTTGAATTCTGAAGAAATTATTTTGAAGGGTAGGATTGATGTTAATATTAATAGGTTTATTTTTATAATACAAACTAGCATTAAATTCAGGGTTAAAAGAACCTACTGGAAAAACATAATTCACAACATTTTGTTGCTCAGGAGTAACTGCCCACTCTTCATTTTTTAATGAGCTCGAATAAAGCCCCATACCTGTATTTATATATTCATTTAAAATCGATGAAAAAGATCCTAATCTATATTTATCAATCCTATTAAAATGAATTTCAGACTGTAACATTTTGTATTCTTGCCACAAGCTTAAGCATAATTCTTTCTGACTATTATTTATAAGGCCTAATAACACATTATCAAAACTATCTTCAAAATTATATCTTTTAATCAGCTCCTCTTTTGCTTGTAGTTCAACCTCTCTTTTTACTTTATAATAATCTTGGTTCATTTTATTCAACATATATTTCAGAATTGACATCTCATTTACTTGTGCTACATCTAATTTATTTTCTGATATAATTAATTCATCCAAAGATTGTTGAATCTCAAATCTAAAATAATTTTCTTCAATTTCTTTCCAACTAGAAGGCGCCCACCTTTTGTAAGCATAAATAGTGCCTAAAACAGGATCTTCAAGATTCTTAATAATATTTTTAGTTTGCTCTTTATTGTACTTGTCAAATTTATTATTGCCATTAATATCTAAAAAATATTGATCAGAATTCTCAATTTTTAAGATTGGTATATCTTTATCATAATTTTTAGAATCCACTAAAACAATTGGCTCATCAAAATTAAAATTTATATTTCCTATAGCGTTATTATCATACAACTGATTAATATACCATGGAGTATTTAAGAGGCTTAAGTTTACAACCCTAACATCATTCCTTAAATTTTCTACTTCTTGCAAATACCATAATGGGAATGTATCATTATCACCATTTGTAAATAAAACTGAATTAGTCTTGCATGAATTCAAAAGATTATATCCATAATCCCAAGCAGCATTGTTGCCGCTTCTATTATGATACTTATAATCATTAATAATGTAATTGAAAGGAAGAGCTCCAAATAGCACAGAGAATATTATACAATTGAACACTATTTTATTTCTTCTATTTTTAATTGATATCATTCTACTAACACTTGATATCACAGCAAAACATCCAATTCCTATCCATATGGAAAAAGCAAAAAAACTACCTACATATGAGTAGTCACGTTCTCTGGGTTGCGGATCATACTGATTTAGATATAAAATTATAAAAACACCTGTAACAATGAATAAAATTAAAACAGATAGAGCTCTTTTAGGGTCTTCTCTAAACTGATAAAAAAGACCAATAATACCAAAAATCAATCCAAAGGGTAATCCATATCTAAACCAGTCTATATTTGATAAATTCTCAATATTTACACCTAAACTAGTATTTTGATTTCTATCCCAAGAAAAATCATCTTTATTATATTCTTTACCAATAAACTGCCAGCCAAAATATCTAAGATACATTTCACTAATCTGATAATTCTTAATAAAATCAATGACATTCTTATTACTTAATTTGTTTTTAATCTCATCTGGGCTCAACATTCCACCACTATCAAAATCTACCACAGAGAAAGGAACCCACCTTTGAATATTAGGAGACTCTATAATGCGTGATGCATCAATTTTAAAATTTTCTTTAGATGAGCCTAAACTAAGATAATACTTCAAAATATTATATACATCAACCTGATTCCATTCACCATATTGATCTCTATTCATGTAAGATAGAAATTTCTTCAGATTATCTGGACTATTCTCATTAATATTAGGATTTTGGACAGCCCTTATAGGTATCAATGTATATGTAGAAAAGCCAATATAAATCATAGCCATTGAAGCAAGAGAAACTTTAAAAAAGTTACTTTTTATCCTACTAAAAAAAACTACGCCAAATAATACACAAAATATCATTATTAGAGGTAAATAAAACATTGAAAAAGAATCCCAAAAACTAATTCCATCATTAGTAAAATTAAGCCCTTTTGATAATTGATTAACCATATTTGGCAATCCTTTTATAACTCCTATATAAATTAATCCAAAAACAACGATTGATACTATGGGAACAGATATACGCTGAAAAAATAATTTTGCACTTACCAAAGTAGAATTCAAATTAATTGTTATTTTTCTTTGAATGGAAAAAAATACACATAAAAATAAAACCATTAGTAAAAATCGAATTATAATAACATTTATTCCTAAAATATCAAGACCAATGAAAACTATTGGTCCTAATAAAAATGCAATAGAATTATCAATAATAAAGCCCCAGAAACTATCATCTGTATATTTGAAATAAATTATTAGAATTACAAAAGGTATACATAATAGATTTAAAAGATGGACCCCAATTGCCAAACCAAACAAATATGATATTAAAACTATAAATTTAGCATTCCCAATCTTTCCCCTATTACAACTCCATTTCAAAATCAACCATACTACAATAGCTGTAAAAAAAGTAGACATTGAGTATACCTCCGCCTCAACAGCATTGAACCAATGCGAATGAGTAAATGCAAATACTAAACTCCCAATCAAAGCGCTAAAATAAACGTAAATCAATTTTATATTTTCATTTTTATTAATTAATTGAATTAATTGAACAATAATTAAATATAAAAGCACTACTGATAGCGCGCTTACAATAGGAGATATAGAATTTACTCTAGCTCCAATATCATCAACAAAAATCCATATATTAGAAAAAACATTACCAATTAATAAATATAAAGGGGTACCTGGAGGATGAGGAACTCCCAAGGTATATGAGCATGCAATAAACTCACCACAATCCCAAAAAGATGCAGTAGGTGCCATTGTTATAAAATAAATTATAAGCGAAAATAAAAAACTAACTGCAGCAAATATCCTATTTTGATTCAATTATTCTTTCTCTTTTTTCTCTTTTGCTTTAAGCTTAGTATCTTTTTTATCTTCTTTATCTTCTTTAGGACTATTTTGTTCTAAAACAAAGTTCATTTTCAAATCTTTTATACTCTGATTTAAAAGTTTTTCCTCATATTCATCAAGATTATTCTTTGTTTTATCCTGAATCATAACAAGCATATCAATTGACATTGATGCTGCTTCAAGATTCTTCTCTATTTTGTCTGAAACAGGATTTTTTATTTTTCCCATTTGAATCCATGCTTGAGATGAAAGCGATGAAATTAATGTTATAAAAAGATGATTATTTTCCATAATGTTATCCTATATTTATTAAAGTTAGCATTTCTTTATAATTCTGTTTTAATTCAATATTGATAAATCTATTTTCTTTATCTATAAGACTTGAATCACGCTCAATTAATTTAAAAGCTTGAGATCTTGCATTCCTAATAATTATTCCATCATTATAAAAATCAGCTAATCCTGTTTTTATATATCCATGCTGTTTTTTACCGAAAAACTCACCTGGTCCCCTTAACTTTAAATCTTCATCTGATATATCAAATCCGTTTGAAGATTCCTCTAAAATCTTCAACCGCTTTGATTTATTTTCTTTATCATCAACTAAAAAACAAAAACTATCCCTATTTCCTCTTCCTACCCTTCCTCTAAGCTGATGAAGCTGTGATAATCCAAATCTATTAGCATTTTCAATCAACATTACAGTAGCATTAGGAATATCAATACCTACTTCTATAACTGTTGTTGAAACTAAACAACTTATTTTGTTATTTATAAATCTCTCCATTTCTATATCTCTTTCATCTTTTTTCATTCTTCCATCTATATATCCAATATTAATTTCTTTAAATACATTTTGACTTAAAAAATCAAAGGCAGTTCTAGCTGCCTTTAAATCTAATTTTTCAGACTCTTCTATTATAGGATAAACAATAAAACACTGACCTCCTTTATTAATTTCATCAAGCATTAAATTATAGATATCATCTAAATCTTTTTGATAAATAACCCTAGTTTTTATGGCCGCTTTGTTTTTAGGTGCCTTATCAATTATTGAAATATCCATATCACCGTGTATGGTAATTGCAAGAGTTCTAGGTATTGGAGTAGCTGTCATAGATAAAATATCTGGATTAGCAGCTTTTTCAATAATCTGTTTTCTATGACTAACACCAAACCGATGTTGCTCATCTATAATTATTAGTCCTAATTTTTTAAATTTAACATTCTCTTGTAAAAGTGCATGAGTTCCAACAATAACATTAACTTCTTGATTAAGAATACCTGATATTAATAGAGATTTATCATTTTTGTTCATTTTTCCAATTAGAAGACCCACATCTATTCCAACCTTATTGAAAATTTCTTTAAAATTTTTATAATGTTGCTCAGCTAAAATTTCTGTAGGTGCTAAAATAGCTACTTGCGCTTTATTATCTAGAACAATTGCAGAAGCTAAAACTGCTACAATTGTTTTTCCACAACCAACGTCACCTTGCAATAATCTATTCATACTCTTATTAGAACTTAAATCTGATCCTATCTCCTGCAATACCTTTATTTGTGAATCAGTAAGCTTAAATGGAAGGTTATTATATATTTTTTTAACTATTTCTCCTTTTCTAGAAAAAGAAATTCCATTCAATTTTTTTATTTTATTCTTTCTTATAGCCATCAACAGCTGAAAGAAAAAATGCTCATCAAATTTTATTCTATATATAGCTTTTTTAAGAGAATCTGAATCAGAAGGGTTATGTATTTGAGTCAAGGCTTCTTCTATTTTTATAATATTTTCTTCTTTAATAATTGAAGCAGGATAATATTCTGCAATTTCACTCCGAGCTTTATCTAACGCATTTAAAATTATTTTTCTAAACCCCCTAGAATCAAGCCCTACTGATTTAAGCTCTGAATTTGATGAATAAACAGGCACTATAACCCCAGTATTAACAATATTTTCTGCGCCATCAATTTTATCAAATTCAGGATGAAAAATTGTATATCCTCTATTGTATTCAACTTTACCAAAAATAGCTAAGACATCTCCTTTATCAAATTTATCAGAAATCCAGGAAAGACCATTAAACCAAAGACAATTGATTGTCCCTGTGCCATCAAAAATAGTTACCTCAAAAAACCTACGTTTAAAAGTTTTCTTTATATTGTAAGATATCACTTTACCAATAATTACTGCCTGTTCTGCAACCTTTAAATCTTTAATTAACTTAACATTTGTTCTATCTAAATACTTTCTTGGATAATAACGTAATATTTGACCTATACTTGTAATTCCATTTTTCTTTAAAGCTAGACCCCGCTTAGGTCCAACTCCTTTCAAGTAAGTTATTTCAGTATTATGAATTTCAAAACTATGGTTGGCATTAGCCATTATGCTAGATATCAAGAGATTTTAAATTATGTTCTATTTTTCTTATTGTTAAATTATATTTATCTCGTTTTTTCTTCTCATTATCAACTATATCTTTAGGTGCTCTAATCAGAAAACTTTCATTATTTAACTTCTTATTAACATTATTAAGCCTTCCTTTATAACTATCAATTTGTTTTTTTAAACGACTAATCTCAACATCAATATTAATAATACCTTTAAGAGGAATAAAAACCTCATTATCATCTATAATAATAGATGCAGATTGCTTTGGTTTGATAGAATTGCTGTCTATATTAATATTAGCAACTTTTGCTAATCTAGATATATACAAAGAAAGTTTCTTAAATGTATAAATATTTTTATTTGATGGTTTTATAACAATATCAATTTCTATTCCTGGAGATATGTTCATTTCTACCCTAAGGTTTCGAATAGCGCTAATTAAATTTTGAATTAATTTTACTTCTTTGTTTATATTTTTATTAATATAGTTTGATTCCGGTTTAGGCCATGACTCTAATATAATCATACCTTCTTTTTTTGTTGAAAAAGAAGACCATAGCTCCTCAGTTATATAAGGAGTATACGGATGTAAAAGCTTTAATATTGTTCTCATGCAATAAACAGAAACATTTAACGCAATCTCACGCTGATTATCATCGTTCCCATAAAAACGTGTTTTAGAAAACTCAATATACCAATCACAAAAATCAGAATAAACAAAATCATAAACAACTTTAACAGCATCATTCATTCTATAATTGACATAAGCTTTATTTACCTCTATAATTGTATTATTTAATTTTGATAAAATCCATTTATCAGTTAAATCAAGATTGTTTTTGTCTGGTAGGGTTATGAAATTATTAATCGAATCTTCTATATTCATCAAAACAAATCGTGCACTATTCCATAGTTTATTCATAAAATTTCTACCATTATCAATTCGATCTTCAGAAAAAAGAATATCTAATCCTTGAGGGGCAATCATTAATAGGCTAACTCTTAAGGCATCAACACCATAATCATCCATCAAATCAAGAGGGTCTGGAGAATTTCCAAGAGATTTACTCATTTTTCTACCCTTAGAATCACGAATTATACCATTAAAATAAACATTCGAGAAAGGTTTCTCATCCATGAAGTAATACCCACCCATAATCATCCTAGCTACCCAAAAAAATATTATATCAGGACCCGTAGCTAAATCTTGAGTTGGATAAAAACGATTAAGATTCTCATTTTTTTCAGGCCATCCAAGAGTAGCAAAAGGCCAAAGCCATGAGCTAAACCATGTATCCAAAACATCTTCTTCTTGTTTCCAGCCTGCCCCCTTAGGAGCTTCTATTCCACAATATATTTCTTCACCTTTATACCATACAGGGATACGATGCCCCCACCAAAGCTGTCTTGATATACACCAATCTTTAATATTTTCCAACCAATGATTATAAGTTTTAGTCCAACGTTTTGGATAAAAATTTATTTCTCCTGAATTAACGGCTTTAAGTGCAGGCTTTGACAAATCTTCCATTTTTAAAAACCATTGTGTAGATAAATAAGGCTCAATAACTGCATCAGTTCTTTCTGAATGACCTACTTGATGATTATAATCTTCAACCTTATCAATTAACCCAATAGTTTCTAATTGTTCAATAACTTTTCTTCTAGCATCATATCTATCTAGACCAATATAATCTTTTGGGACCATATCATTTAAAGAAGCATCTTTATTCATAATATTTATAATATCTAAATTATTTCGTTTGCCCATCTCAAAATCATTAGGGTCATGAGCAGGTGTAACTTTTACACATCCCGTACCAAAATCCATATCTACATATTCATCAGAAAAAACTGGAATTTCTCGATTTACTATTGGTAAGACTATACTTTTTCCAATTAATTTTTTATACCTAGAATCATTTGGATTAACGGCTATTCCTGTATCACCTAACATTGTCTCTGGACGAGTAGTAGCAACAATTATATGTTCTTCTGAATCTTTAACAGGATACTTAAGATGCCATAATTTTCCTGCCTTCTGTTTATATAAAACTTCTTCATCAGATAATGCTGTCATTCCTACAGGATCCCAATTAACCATTCTTTTACCTTTATAAATCAATCCATCTTTATATAATCGAACAAATGCCTCTGTAACACTTTTACTATATTCAGGATCCATCGTAAATTTTGTTTTACTCCAGTCACATGATGCTCCTAACCTTCTTAATTGTTTTAATATAGTTCCTCCATATTTCTCTTTCCATTCCATTGAGTATTCTAAAAACTTTTCTCGACCTATTTCTTTTTTATTAATACCTTTACTTTCAAGCATCTTTGTAACTTTAGCTTCAGTTGCAATAGATGCATGATCTGTACCTGGCTGCCATAAAACACTTTTACCTTCCATTCGAGCTTTCCGAATCAATATATCTTGAATAGTATTATTTAGTATATGTCCAATATGAAGAATACCTGTAACATTTGGAGGAGGAATCATGATTGTAAAGGTTTCATGGCTGTTTTTTTTAGGAGTAAAACAACTTTCTTTTTCCCATCTATCATACCATTTAGGCTCAATTTCTGAAAATTCGTAAACTTTAGATAATTCTTTTTTTGACATATTCATATTTTAATCATTTTAGATGTATTTATAAATTAAGAAAACCACTAAACATATCTTTTTTTATAAATTCTAAATTAGAATGACGTAACATTATATTAGATTTAGAAACATATGACAAATAAAATAAATATATCTTTAGTTCTTTTAATTGCACTATTTGCTGTTAGCACTTCGCCAATAGCTGCAAAATTATTAAATCAAAATTCTGAAGTAAATGGAATAGTTATAGCTTTTTGGAGAATGGCTTTTGCATCTGGTCTAATTTGGCTTTTCTCAATATTTAAAAACCAAGGTAATTTCATTTATAGAAAAAATTTCAATTTAACTGTTATATCTGGTATGTTTTTAGGGTTGCATTTTTTCTTTTTCTTTGTTGCGCTAGACTTGACAAAATTATCAAATGCTGTATTTCTTGGAACGATAACACCTTTATTTACATTAATTTTAGAGATATTTTTTTTGAATAGAAAGTTTAAAAAAGAAGTTTTTATTGGTCTTTTTTGTGCTTTAATTGGAGCTTTTATTATTTTAATAGGGAGTCCTTTAGACTATAGAGATAATGACATGTTAGGCAACCTTTGTGCTATAACTTGCTCAATAATTTTAGCTGTAAGTTTTTTAATATCTGAAAAAGTACGCCAAAATGAAAATACAATTATTTATACTAGAACCTTATATACGTCAGCAGCAACAACACTATTAGTAATTTCAATATTTTTTTCTACAAATTTAGTTCCATTAAATAATCAATTAAATTTATTTTTAGGGTTTTTATTTATGGGTTTAGTTCCAACAATTATAGGACATAACGCTTTTTATTATTCCTTAAAATACGTCAAACCCACAATAATTGCATCTATTCCTCTTGGAGAGCCTATTATTGCTTCAATAATTGGAATACTTTTAATTCCAAATCAAGTTTTTACAACATCCTGGGATTATACTATTTTTGGAGGTTTTATAACTTTAGCAGGAATATTTATTGTAATAAAAAATAAAACCTAAAATTATAATTCAGTAAAATCAAGAAGAACTTTTCCAAAGTTTTTTCGACTCTGAATATGTTGGTGCGCTTGAGCGGCATCTTTAAATGAAAAAACTTTATCTATTACTGGCCTAATATTATTTGCATGTACTAATTTAGTTAAATTCTTTATAGATCTTTTAATTTTCCATTCATGGCCTTTAAATCTACCTAAGTGATATCCCATAACAGCTTTATTGTTTGGCATTAAATCCATGGGCTTATATTTAGGCATGGAAAACACCTCTTTCATTGCCACTAGAGGTTTCAGCTTATCACCTTGAACGAATTTTTGATCTCCATAAATTATAAGCTTACCCATTTTAGATAAACATCTATAACTTAATTTATAATTTTTTGCACCTAATGGATCGATAACTAAATCAACACCTTTACCATTTGTATAATCCATTATTTTCTTTTCAATATCTTCATTGTTATAATCAATACATTTATCTACACCCATATCATAAATCTTTTCATGCTTCCAGGCTGATGATGTTCCAATTATTTTTACATTCTTTGTTTTAGCTAATTGAATGGCTGCAGTCCCCACACCACCACCTGCACCATGAATTAGAAATGTATCGTCATCTTGTAGATTACCTAAATCAAAAATCATCATATATGCTGTAATATAGATTACAGGAAAAGCAGCTGCCTCGTCTAAATTATAATTTTTTGGGATTGGAATAATAGAATCTGAATTCATACATACATGAGAAGTATAACTTCCATTTAAAGATAACCCCATGACTTTTTGCCCAATATTTAAGCCTTGTACATCTTTGCCTATCTTATCAATGATACCACTTACTTCTCCTCCTAAAATTTCCCCTGGTTTTGGACCTCCAGGGTATAATTTCATTCGTGCCATAATCTCAGCAAAATTAATGCCTGCATAATGAACTCTTATTCTAACTTCATTTGGATTTGGTTGAGGGGTTTCAGATTCTCTTACTTGAAGAACATCTGGAGAACCATATTTAGTTAATATCACACTTTTCATTATAATCTAATTTCGTTTTGATTTAGCAATCTCAGAAAAATCTACATTCTTATAGGAAAATTTACACTCATTCATCAATTCATTACCATAATTATCTAACCAATCTTTATGCAGCGATAAATCAATGTGAGTTGGTGGTAATATATTAAATTGAACAGAATACAAATCATCTACTGCACCCGGAAGAGATATGTTTCGAGCATAATGAAAATTATCAATTAAATTTATATGAGGAACTAAGTCAACAAAAGTTTTGAGTCCTGTTTTTTGATTCGTAACCATTGCTGTCATATGCAGATAAGGGACAAAGCCCCCTTCAGGAGTACCTTCTGGAGTATTCTTCGTATCCCAATTTACTCTCGCTTCAATATGAATATTGGTCTGATCTTCTGAAAGATGCATTGCCATAGGCATAACATGATCTTTAATGGCTCCTTCAAAAATAAAAATAATTCCTGGCTCTACTCTTTCTTCACCAATAACTAACTCTGGTGCTGATAACACATAATTAAAAGTAACTAATGTTATTAAAAATATTTTTATCATTTTATTTTCTCCTATATTTTTCTTTTTCCAATTCTTTTATATAAATAATTAAGTCCAATAATTGAAATAATCCATGTAACAAACTCAATTAAACTTGGATCTCCATTATATCCAAAAAAACCTTTAAATAGACCGCCAATAGCTCCTTTATCGTGAAAAAGGGGGTACGAACCATCCTCATTTTTAGATGGATTTATATCCCAGATTCTTGATGCCCATTTTCGTGCTTTTTTTTCTTGATTTAAATTAAATGATTTTGAGCTCCCATTAGATCTTATTGCCGTAATTGAGCTTTCTTCAACCTTAATATTTCCACCATAATAAGGAATAACTCCTCCTGACTCTAATTCATGTACACCATAAGTAAGCATTCCAGCTGCAACAAAAACTAAAAAAACTGAAGTAACATTAAAGAATTTTTTTAAAGGAATTTTAATACCTTGGACAAATATCGCGTAACCAGCTAAAAGACCTAGTATTGCTCCTATTAAAGATGGAAAAAAAGAAATCCCATCTTTAATTGCTATTGCATATAGAAAAAGAATTATTTCAACACCCTCTCTAAATACAGCAACAAAAGCTAAAGTAAAAATCCCATACTTAAATCCGGAGGACAAAGATTTCTTTGCTTTACTTTTTAAATCTTCAGATATATTTTTATTCTGAGCCATCCAAATTATCATTGTCGTAAGAACAATTGAAGCAATTATCATAACTACACCTTCAAAAATCTTTGATGAATTACCTTCAAATCCACCAGCAATAATTTGAAAAACAAATGATATTACAATACTTAAAAAAATTGCACCTATAACTCCGCTCCAAAGCATTCTTAAGGCACTTTCATTTTTAGATTTTTTCAAATACGTATATAAAATTCCTATAATTAGTGAAGCCTCTAAAACCTCCCTAAAAATAATAATTAACTCTGCCATATCTTTCTCCTATTACTTTTTAAACATATCATATAAGCACACCGCAACCATTAAATAAAAACATAAGTACATCAATGTTGATGATACAATTATGATATAAACAAAATTAGAATCTACATATCGTAGTATAAAGAATCCTCCAAAAGTTATTAAAATAGATAAAAATGGCTCCAAGATTAAAAAAGATTTTAAACGCCCTTTTATTATACTATTATGATAAAATATTAAACCTATTGACATAAAAATAAAACTGAACATTATTATGTGCTGATGCACATGAGATATTAAATCTATAAATTCTTTTGGCTGCTTTGGGTCCCAATCATCATCATTTCCTAAATATTATTCTACAGTTCCAGAAGGGGTTAATGATGTAGTAGCCCCAATATATATTATACCACATGTAACGCCTACAGATAGAACAATTAAATAAGTAGATATTAAATATTTTAAATTTTTATTGATTTGGCTTAGCTTGGGCATTATTTTTACTTTGTTTAATTATATATGGTAATAATAACGATAATTTACTAAAACCTTTAGTAACACTCCTAACAGATATAGTTGCCCCTGAAATTCCAGCTATATCTTTTGGAAAAGTATACAATGAATCTCTTGTCATTCCATTAAACTGATTCAGCCAACTCTTTCCGCTAACTTCGCCTCCATAAGATTCACGATACTTTATTATTTCAGAATGTATAATTTCTTGATTTGCATTAAATATAACTAAATATGTTATAGGCATTGATTTACCTATAGAATTATCTAATAATGCATAACCTATTTCTTGCTTATTTTTTTTAATAATCCAGTAAAATATTTGATCTCTAAAAAAATTTTGTTTAATCTTATTTTGAATTTCATTTTTTGTTTTTTTTGGTATTTTAAATTTTTTATCAAAGATTTCTATTTCTTCATTAAAAAAAGATTTTATAGAATCAATAGTTCTTTCTTTTATTTCACTTGAATATAAAAAAGACAGTATAAATAATATGTTAAATATTTTTTTCATTTTTTTAAAGCAAAACA
>PAHI01000032.1 GCA_002705575.1 Fidelibacterota bacterium
AAAACAATCTGCTAAATTTGATAAAATCAAAGCATCTGTAACTGCAATCATTGGAGGAGTGTCGATTAAAACGATATCATACTTAGATTTTACTTTTGATAATAAATCTTTCATTTTAGAAGAATTTAAAAGCTCTGCAGGATTTGGAGTTGATATACCTGAAGTTACAATATCAAGATTATCAACATACGTTTTCTGACATATTTTTTCTAAAATCTCATCCCCTGCAATATAATTAGTTAAGCCAGGAGACTTATCTAATTCAAAAACTTTATTAATTACAGGCTTTCTTAAATCAGCATCAATTAATAAAGTTTTTTTACCTAAATTCGCATAAGTAATTGCCAAATTACAAATACTTGTAGTTTTGCCTTCTCCAGGACCTGGACTACTAATCATAATCACATTGTTATCTGAACTAGAGTACATTATACTCGTTCTAAGAGTTCTATAAGCCTCTGAAACTGGAGATTTAGGGTCTTCTGACAATATTAATCTTCTTGCTAACTCTTTTCCATTTTTTACAACTTTGTTTTTATTTTTTTTGATATTTCCAATTGAAGGAATAATTGCCAAAACATTTAATCCATAGGACTCTAAATCTTCAATTGTCCCAATGGTGAAATCAAACAAGTCTTTAGCATATAAAATCACACAAATAATAGAAAACCCAAAAAATATACTAAATAACAAATTAATAAAAACTGTAGGCCTTATACTTTTATTTTGTTTTTGAGGTTCAACTATCAACTTAGCTGGACCCGATTCTGATTCTAAAATTATTTTAGCAGACTGCATCCTTTCTTCAAGCTGCATAAGAGTATTATCTAGAATCAATCTATCTCTTTTTAACCGAACAAAATTCTTGATTTTTTCAGGCAACTCGTCCAATGTTCTCTCATTATCTAATAACTGTGAATTAATATTGTCAATTCTACTATTCGATATTTCAATCAAAATATTGAAATTACGTATAGAGTCTTTAACCGCTAATTCATAAGATTTAGGTATATCTTGTTTATTTAACTCTTTTGCAAAAAGAGTTTTCCTATACTCTAAATCCTTATATAAAATCTTCTCTTTATTATATTTATTTTCTAATTCAATGAAATTTGATAATAATAGACTCGAATTTCCATCTTCACTATATATATCTTCTTCTTCTTGATAAGCTTGAATTAAGTCTTCTATAGCATTCAAATTAATTCTTTTTTTTAGAATCTGATTCTCTAAAAAATTAATTTGAGATTGAATTTCTAAATTTGCCCACTCTTTTTCCTTCTGGATATATGCTGATATAAATAAATCAACCAACTCTTCGGATTCATCGTAATCCAAACTTTCAATAGTAACAGATATAATGTTGGTTCCTTTTATGTTATTTACAACAGTTCTTTTTTGAAGCTCAGTAGCTAGATATTTTATATCTAAGTCTTTAATATTATCACTTGCAACTATTTCATGCTCATCATATAGTAAACCCCACAAATAAAGAAAATTATTAAATGTTTTTCTATACCCTTTCGGTTCATAAGGTTTATTTTTCAATGCAAACATCTTTCTATATACTAAACTACCATCAGAAGATTTGATTGGCACAGAAAGTTTTCTTATTACCTCTTCTGAAATTGTTCTTGATTTAAGTATTTCAATTTTATCTTGAATAGCTGATTTATCTGAAAGACCTTCTAACGCTATACTACCCATTCCAAGAGCATCTTCATCCTTCTTCTCAATCAGTAATTTTGCATTAGCTATATATACGGGCTTAGTTCTTAAAGTTATAAAACATCCTATTAAAAGTGACACTAGAGTAGCTACAATAATTACTAAATAATTTCTTTTAAAGAAATAAAGGATTTCATAAAAATCAAAAGCATTTTGATCTGTGCTTATTTTTGGTTGAATTAAAGGCTCTTTAGTCATTGCTAAAATTCAAAGCTATATTAATGATTTGTAAAAATGTATTCAGAACCCCGGAATTATTTCTAATATAATATCCTAGAGTAGGTTTTATTACGACAGTATCATACGGATTAAATTGAATTGATGCACTTGCCTCTGATTCAATAATTTTATTTAAATCTATATATTTAATTTTATTATCTAATTGATTTATGATTTTAACCTTAGATAGATTTGCTCCATCTAAAGGCCCACCTGAAACAGATAACAATGTAATAATATCTATTGATTCATATACAAGGTATGGTCCTGGACTTTTAACATGCCCCCAAACATTAACATAAATTCTCTTTATTCCATCCTCTCCTGTAATATAATCTTCACCTGTTGGAATTTTGTTAAAATCCTGCTCAAATGAAAGCACAACTGAAAGTATAGCAGATATCAAAACTATCAGTTTTATTTTTTCCATTTCAATTTTTCTCTTTGTGGTTCTTCAATATCCATAATATTAGATTTTTTGTATGCCAAAGATTTATGCGTTATATCTAAGTCCCTTATAAGCTTCGATAATCCTGATGGCTCTAAAGAAGCAGCATGATCTGTGCCCTTCCAAGTTCTATCTTTAGTAAAATGCCTTTCTATCCAATTTGCTCCCAAAGTATAAGCTGCAATATCAGCAGCAATACCTAAATGATGGCCGGAAAAACCAACAGATTTAACCCTACTACCATATTTTTCAATTAATTTTTTTATCTCAAGTAAACAGAGTTGATCAAAAGGAACAGGATACCCAGATGTACAAGCATATATAATAATTCTATCCTTTAGAATGTTTTTAACATCAAAAAAATTGATTATTTTCTCAATTTCTACAGGAGTCGTCATACCTAGAGAAATATGAACCTCGCCATCGTACTGATCTCTTAAAGTTTCTAACATATCAAAATGCAAATTACACGCAGAGGGAACTTTAATCATATTTGGATTGATTGATACGATTTCTTTCGCAGAAGTAACATCCCATACCGATGTAGAGTATTGAATATCAATCTTATTGCAATAACTCATCAATTTAATATTTTGTTCTAAATCAAATTCAAGGAATTCACGATGCTCTCCATACGTATCTCCATATGAATTATACGGATTTGGATGAGGAGAATTATATTGCTTTTTAGATAAGAGTTCTCTAGAATTTCTTTTTTGAAATTTTGCTACATCAGCTCCAGCCTGTTTCGCTAAATCAAGAAGATCAAAAGCAATACTCATATCACCTTTGTGATTACATCCTATTTCAGCTATAACTTTCGGTTTCTTGTACAAATCAAAATCCTTTTAAGAACAAGGCTAATTTCTATATAAATATCCTAAATACAAAGCTAAAGTTTTACTTTAAGTGATTTTCATTTTTTTCATTAAAAAAGATAGTAGATTTCGCTTCATACTAACTTTAACCTGATTTAAATTATTTTCACCATTAACAATGTTCTCAGAATTTTTCTTCAATAATTCTATCGCATCTTTATCAAAAGACCCAATTATATCATACGCTTCTTGCAAACAAAAGTTTCTTTTAAGGTTGCTATGTGCATCAGACCCTATAATATGACAGTAGCCTCTAGAAATCATTTCAAAAGCAGATTTTCTAGTCAGATCTCCAAAATGACCTATCAAACTTCCTGCATCTAATTGAAAAACAACGCCTATATCAAGACACTTACTTAAAGAATCTACATCATCTTGAAAAACTCTATATCTTTCAGGATGAGCAAGAATAGGGGTGCAGCCATTGACTTTTAATTTAAAAAAAGTATCTAAATAATTAGGAGGGATAATTGCCATTGGGAATTCCACTAGCATATAATTATTGATTGTAAGCAAGGGATTATCAATCAAATCACACAGATTAGGCAAATAATAAACTTCTGCCGCAAGTTTTATATCTACATCAATATCTTTTTTTTTTATATTTAAAACCAATTCATCTTTAATCTTTCTAACATAATCATAATCAATATTTTTATTTTCCATTTTGGGATGCTGAAAATGAATGGTGTTAACAACTGTTTTTATACCCTGACTTGAAGCAGTCTCAAGCATACTTACACTCATATCCATTGATGTTGAGCCATCATCTAGATTTGGCAATACATGATTGTGAAAATCAATCATTTTTAATTTGGTTTATTGCAGGTAATAACAAATCTTTTTTACTCACTTTTATTTTATCAATATTTATATTCCAGCCAATATTCAAGCTGCTATCATTAAATAGAATGCCAGACTCATTTTCTTTTGAATATACATTATCTACTTTATAATTCACCACAGCTATATCTGATAGAGTTAAAAAACCATGAGCAAACCCTTTAGGAATAAAAAGCTGATTCCCATTTTCTTGATTCAAGATAGTAGAAAAATGATGTCCAAAAGTTGTGGAATCTGTACGAATATCTACAACCACATCTTGAATCTCACCATACGAAACTCTAATAAGCTTTGATTGCTCAAAATTAGATTTTTGAAAATGAAGTCCTCTAAGAACACCATAACTTGAAACTGATTGGTTATCTTGAATAAATTCAATACCTTCAGGTAAATACTTATTATACTCACCAACCTTAAAAACCTCTGAAAAAGTACCTCTTTCATCTTTATGAATTAGAGGCTTAAACAATAACAACCCTTCTATTTTAACTTTTGAACATTCTATCATGAATTAATAATTTTAATTAAATAATCTCCATATGAATTATTATATTTTTTTGACATTTCTATAATTGTCTGCCTATCAATAAAACCCATCCTAAAAGCAACTTCCTCGGGACACCCTACTTTTAATCCCTGCCTTTGCTCCATCAATCTCATAAACAATGATGCATCTACCAAAGTATCATGGGTTCCTGTATCTAACCATGTATGCCCACGGCCTAAAAGCTTAACTTTAATTTTTTTATTTCTAAGGTACTCCTGATTAACTGCAGTAATCTCTAACTCTCCTCTATCTGAGGGTTTTATATTTTTTGATATATCCACAACAGAATTATCATAAAAATAAAGACCAACAACTGCATAATTAGAACGTGGTTTTTTAGGTTTTTCAGATAGACTGATTACATCCATGTTATCATTAAACTCAACAACTCCAAAACGCTCAGGATCTGTAACATAATATCCAAAAATTGTACAAATTTTATCCCTTTTCAAATCTTCAACTGTATTCCTTAAAATATTCCCAAAATGATTACCATAAAAAATATTATCACCTAATATTAGACAGACATCATCATCACCAATAAAATCTTCTCCTATAATGAAACATTCAGCGATACCATTAGGATTTTCTTGAATGGCATATGATATACTAATGCCTAAAAAAGAGCCATCTCCAAGCAAGTCTCTAAATCGACCAATATCCTCTGGAGTTGATATAACTAAAATATCTTTAATCCCTGATAGCATTAAAGTGCACAAAGGGTAGTATATCATAGGTTTATCATAAATAGGCAATAGTCCTTTATTGATAATTTTTGAAGCAGGATGCAAACGAGCACCTCTACCTCCTGTTAAAATAATTCCTTTCATTGTTATCTGATATCCTATATTAAAATCTAAATTTTGCCTGATTCATTAATTAATTCTTTAATCTTTAATGCTAATTTTAATGCTTTTATTGCATCTCTATCACTAACTATAGGTTTTCTATTATTATTAATACAATCAATAAAATGTATTAGTTCCAGCTCTAAAGCATCACTATCTTCAATTTCTATTTTCTTGTTTTCAATTAAATCATTTTCTTCATGATTAATTTTATATAAATCTAATTTTTTTTCAAACAAATCAATTCCTAAATATGATTTATTCTGAAAAACTCTAATTTTTCTCATCTGTTTTGCAGATATTCTACTCGCAGTTAAATTAGCAACTAATCCATCTTCAAATTGTATACGTGCATTTGCTAAGTCTATATAGTCAGTAATAACTGAAGCACCAGAAGCTTTTATATCAATAATCTTATTATTTAAATTCATAGATATAAGAATATCTAAATCATGAATCATCAAATCCATCACAACATCAATATCTAAAGACCTGTTAGGAAAAGGAGATATTCTGTGAATCTCAATAAACTGAGGATCTTTAATGTATTTTAAAGATTCAATAAATACTTTATTAAATCTTTCTATATGTCCAACTTGAATAATTTTATTATTTTCTTTAGCAATAACTGCTAAATCTTCAGCATCAATTAAATTATCAGTTATGGGCTTTTCAATAAAAACATTTAACCCTAAATTCAATGCCTGCTTAGCAATACTATAATGCGTCGATGTAGGAGTTGAAATTATAACAGAATCACACTCATCAAATAATTCATTTATAGTTAAAAAATTTTTAATCGAGTACTTATTTACTAAATCCAAATCTAAATCAAATGCACCTACAAAATTACATCCCGAAATTTTATTAAGTTTATCAATATGGAATTTTCCAAGCTTACCAATACCAATAACTCCAATGTTATTTTTTTTTATCATATCAAATAGATGCTTTTATTATATTACATATATTTTCAATATCTGATGACTCTAAATAAGGGTGCATAGGCAAACTTAGAATTCTTAAACTCGTATCTTCTGAAATAGGGAAATCACCATAATTATACTCTAAACTCATAAATGCTTTTTGTAAATGCAATGGCTTCTCATAATAAACAACAGAAGGAATTCCTTTTTTTTGTAGATTTTGAATTACACTTAATCTTACAGATTGACTTTCAAAAAGAACAGAATACTGAGCCCATACAGATGTATACCCAACAGGTATAAATGGAGTCTGAATTTTATTTTGATTTTTCAAGTTTTCAAAATAAAGATTCGCAACATTTTGTCGCATTTCAATTTCTTTATCATAAATAGACAGCTTTGCAAGCAAAACTGCAGCCTGAATTGTATCTAGTCTTCCATTTAAGCCTATTCTATCACAATCATATTTATTTTTACCTTGCCCATGAATTCTTATAGACTCCATTTTCAAAAAACAATCTTTATTATCTGTGAAAATTGCACCTCCATCTCCATAGCAACCTAATGGTTTAGCAGGAAAGAAACTCGTGGTAGCAATATCTCCATAAGAGCATGACTTCTTTTTTCTTATTGAACTACCAAAACTTTGTGCTGCATCTTCAATTATAAATAAATCTAATTCATCAGCAATCTTCTTAATCAACCTATACCTTGAAGGTAGTCCAAACAAATTAACAGGTATTATTCCTCTTGGTTTTAAATTCTTACTTTTTGCTTTTTCAAAAGCATGAATTATCCCGTCAGGATTAATATTGAATGTATTTGGGTAAATATCAGCAAATATTGGTGTGGCGCCTAACAAGGATATCACCTCAGCAGTAGCAATATAAGTGAACGGAGTTGTTATTATTGCATCACCAGGACCTACGCCTCTAGCCATAAGAGCAATCAACAATGCATCAGTACCAGATGAACACGATAAACAATATTTAGAACCCGTATATTTAGACAATTTTTGTTCTAATTCAATTACCTCAGGCCCCATTATAAACTGGCATCTATCAAAAATTGAATTAATGTTTTTATCTATATCTTTTTTTAATATTTTATACTGTTTTTTTAAATCAATAAACTGCATCAAATAACCTTTTTCTTAATATTGCTTCTAATTCGACATAATATTTCATATGGTATAGTCTTATGTATTTCAGCAAGCCTAGTCACATCATCAAACAAGCAAATCTCTTGATCCTCTCCCTCTACTGCTAAATTATTCATTGAAACTCTACCAATTATACGCCTACCATCCTTAATCTCAGCCTGTTTTTTATTTTCATCAATTCTTATGAAACCATCACCATACCCAATATCATAAGTTGATATTTTCATTTTTTTATTTGAAATAAAGCTTCCTCCATAACCTACTTTATCTCCTTTTGCAAGTTGTCTAGTAGAAATTTTATTAGCCCAAAGTGATAAAATTGGCTTTAAATCAATTTTATCTGGCGAATTAATATAGCCATATAAAGCAATACCAATTCGAGCCATATCATACGCATTGTTATTAAACTTAAAAACTCCAGATGATGAGGAACAATGAAACCTGATAGAACTGTAATTAAAATTATTTTCAATGACTTTTCTAATTGTATCAAATTCCATTTTTTGCTCCGATAAAAAAGAATCATTAAAAGAGTCTGCAAAATGAGTATAGACGCCTTTAAGAACAAGCCCCCTGGAATCAATTTGATTTAATGCTTTACTTACCTGCGATACTAAAACACCATTTCTACGCATACCTGTATCAACCTTTAACTCAACAGAGCTCCCTTCTGGAATTTTACTAATAGAATCTAATTCGTTAATAGTAATATGTATATTATTTGAACTTTTAATTTTAGGGATATCTGCCAATACAAGAATTGTATCAAAAAAATCTCTGATTAGCTCTGCTTCATCAATACTAATAACAATTGCATTCTTAATTCCATTATTATGCGCAAGTTTAGCCATCTCAATTAAGCCGTGGCCGTAAGCATTATTTTTGATAACAAAACCTATCTTATCTAGTTCTATTTTTTGAGTGACCAAGTCAATATTATGCTTGAAGTTTTTACTATTTATAACGCAAAATGACATATTATTTAATTTTATTTAAATCTATAAGCTGCTTAATACCTATATCTTTATCTACTATGAAATAATAAAAACCAGATACTGTCAACAATAAATAACCGTACCCATGAAGAATAGTGATATATGGTAATATTAATCCTTCACTCATAATATTTAATGATACCAAAGTTAATTGAACAGCTAGATGAAATGTACCTAAGCCTCCAGGTAGAGAAGGTATAGATAAAACCAAAGAAGAAACAATTAATACAATCAAAGACTGATACCAATAAACGTTAACACCAAATGCTTGAAACATTAAATCAACATTTACCCAATATATAAACCAAATAAAGATGCCCAAAAAGTTTAAATATATAGTTTTTTTTATATCTAAACGGTGATATGCTAGAACAAAACTGGATGTAAAACCTTTTATTGATTGAAAATTTAAAAACCTCAATCCTTTAAAAATTAAAACAAAACCAACCAAAAAGCACACAACTACAAATAAATAACTATATATGTTAACATTACTAGTAAACCAAGCAGGTGCAACAAACAAAGTCAAGATTATCATTAAAAAAAGCATACACATATCTAGGAAACGTTCAACAACAACTGTGCCAAGAATATAGCTTTTTGATATATTTTCTTTATCTCCGAGCAAAAAAGCTCTAACTAACTCACCCAGCCTAAATGGTAACGTATAATTTGCAAAATATCCAATCATTTGCAATTTAAACAAACTATATATATTGAATTCTTCACTTAAAATAATTTTCCATCTCAAAGCTCTAATCCATACAGTAACATATAGTAAAAATGAGCACATAAAAACATACCAATAATTAACCTCAGATAACTCTCTAAAAAAAATAGCAAAATTTATTTTTTTATAAACAATATATATACAAAAAAAACTTATAGTAACTGAGATTAATGAAATATATTTTTTTCGATTATAATTCATATTCTTTTATAAGAAATAAAGTTTAAATATACATTGATTAAATAGATAAACTAGCTTGTGAAATCAAAAATATCTATAGTTAAAGTATCTACAATATTATAAAAAAGTCTATTTTTAAACATTGTAGAATCTAAAACATCAAATTTGATGTCATATAAAAAATACTTATTATGATTACTTATATACTTAATAGTGTCCTTTGTTCCGCATGAAATAATAAGTGAATCGCTGTTCAATAAATTTTCAAGATAGAGATAGCTGCCACTATTTATTAGTTTATAATTTTTAAAATTGAACAATTTAGCTGAAAATACTTTACTAATAAGGCTATTAATTATTTTATCTGGTTTATTTATAAACATTTGATTTGATTGAAAATTATATTGATTTATTTTTTTACCATCATAATAAACGATGGCATCCATAAATTTTACTTGATATACATTTTTTTGTGTATTAAAGAGTAACGTAACGTTATCAATATAGGCTGGAAATTGATTTGATTGAAAATTTGCAGTAAAAGAAACTTCAACCATTTCATTTTTAAAAAAATTATTTTTATCAAAAAGCCATTTATCTAGATTTGAACACAGGACAAAACTACAAACAACATTAAATAAAATAATTTTAATTAAAAATCGTATCGAGATATGATTCATCAACTAAAACCTCTCTTGCTTTACTACCACTATAGCCTGTAATAATACCTAAAGCCTCAAGCTCATCAACTAACCTACCTGCCCTACTATAACCTATTTTAAATTTTCTTTGTAATAAGGAAACAGATGCTTGCTGATTCTGAATTACTAATTTTGCCGCATCAAATAGAAGTACATCTTTATCTTCATCTACATTAAAATCACTTTTAGGGATATCTTTTTTTCTTTCAGGTAAAAGTAATTCCTCTGGTTTATTCTGAGAAGATATATGATTCATCAATTTTTCAATTTCTTCTAAGGTTATATATGCATTATGTATTCTAGTAGGAGAAGCACTTCCCGGTGGAAGAAAAAGCATATCTCCACGACCTAAAAGCTTTTCAGCGCCCATTTGATCTAAAATAGTTCTGGAATCAATTTTTGAAGATACTTGAAATGAAATCCTAGCAGGAAAATTTGATTTAATTAGTCCTGTAATAACATCAACAGATGGACGTTGGGTAGCAACAACTAAATGAATTCCAACTGCTCTTGCTTTTTGAGCCAATCTTGTTATAGGGTCTTCTACTGCTCTACCAGAAGTCATCATTAAATCTGCTAATTCATCAATTATTACCACTAAATAAGGTATTTTTTCTAAATGTGAATCTTGCTTTTGCTTTATATGATATTCTTCAATATTTCTTACACGAACACCTGAGAACAAATCAAACCTTCTCTCCATTTCACTAATAGCTGAATCTAATATACCAACTGCATTTTCAACTGTTGTCATAACATACTCATCTAGATCAGGAGCTGTAATAAGATGATAACCTACAAGAGATTTATATGTAGCCAATTCTAATTTCTTAGGATCTATTAATATAAATTTAACTTCATCTGGCTTAGCTTTATATAATATTGAAACAATAATAGTATTGATACAAACAGATTTGCCTGCCCCAGTTGCACCTGCAACAAGCAAATGAGGCATTTTTTGTAAATCAAAAGAAAAAGCTTCACCCATAGTAGTTTTACCAAGACCTATAGTTAACTTAGATTTTGAATTAACATACTGATCGGAATTAATGATATTTTTAAGATACACAATCTTAGGCTTATCATTTGGCAACTCTATACCAACAGATTTTGAGCCTGGTATAGGAGCTAACACTCTTATTCTACTTGCCTTCATTACACGAGCAAGATCATCTGATAAATTGGTAAACTTATTAACTCTAACACCCTCTGCGGGCTCAATCTCATACAGCGTTATTACAGGGCCTTTTTTTATACCTACTATTTCACCTATAACCCCAAAAGAAGCCAACGCATCAATAATTTCTTGCCCCCTAGCTCTAAGCTCTTCCTCAGAAACATCAATAGTAACATCAGGCTCATCATTAAGAATACTTGTAGGTGGCAATTTAAAATTAAATAACCTATGTTTTCTTTCTTTACTTAAATCTAAACTGACTTCATCAATAGAAGTTTCTTCTGTTATTTCTATATTATCAATGTTATAATTCTCAGATTGATTTAAATCAACGACATCTTCCTGATTATCCTTCACTCTAGGAATGCTTTCATTTTTATCTAAATAATAATCTTCTAACACTGAATTAGATTCTATAGCTTGCTGCTCTAAAACAGAAGTATCATTTTTTTCTGAGCTATTAACTTCATCTTCATAAACGGGAACATCATGTTTCCTTATATTGTTATCATCCTGAATTACTTGAGTATTAGAATTTATTTGTGATTTATTTTTTATTTTATTTTTAAATGTGACAAAGCTAAAAAAATTTTGAAACATATTAATCAAAGGGCTGACAATCATATCAAGAGTACGATATATAGGCAATTCAAATATCATACAAGTAGCTATATAAAAAAAAAGGCCGCCAGAAATCCATACAAATGCGCCTAACCTATTTTCCAACCAATTAAAAATAGATACCCCGAATTGACCAGACTGAACAACCAAACCTCCATTAAAACCACTAGAATATACTGATAAAAAAATCATAGCAATCAATAAATACAACGATCTAATAAAAGTTTTATTAATCGACTTTGACCTGATTAATGTAATGCCCCACAGTAATAAAACAGCTGAAATAATTAAACTATTAAGCCCAAAACCTTTACAGGCAAGCAGATAGTAAACAAAATCTCCAAATCTTCCAGTAATATTATCAGATGGAGCGCTAATAGTATAATCAAAAGGCTCACTACAGCCACTTACCGAACCCTTGCCTAAACCTTGAGGCAATTCATTTGTAGGAATTAAACTTAAAAATACAAATAGACCTAAAAGAATCAAGATTAATCCTACTATTTCATTCCTTCTATTTGAAATTACTTTACTCAAAAAGAGAATTCTCCTTTATAAAAGGACCTTTAAAAACATTGATAGAGAACTTTCTATCTCTTATCCTCAAATGAAAGTTATCTTTTTTTATGAATTTATTTTGAATATAACCCATACCTATACCAGAAGCAAGGTTCGGAGAAAAAGTACCACTCGTAACATAACCAACCTCTTTATCTCCACAGAACAATGAATAACCTTTTCTAGGAATGCATTTATCTTTGACTAAAAAACTAACTATTTTTTTATCTGTACTATTTTTTTCATTGATTAATTCACTCCTACCAATAAAATTTGGTTTGTCTAAATCAACCACCCAATGCAATCCACAATTATAAGGTGTTATATTTTCATTCATATCATTTCCATATAGCAAATAGCACATTTCTAATCTTAATATATCTCTCGCTGCTAAACCTACAGCTGAAACAGAATAATCAGATATTAATTTATCCCACATATAATTGATAAATTCATGATCTGAATAAATCTCAAACCCTAGCTCTCCAGTATAACCAGTACGACTTATTACATCAAACATTCCTTTATTTTTAATATTAGAAAATTTATAAAATTTTAAATCAGTCAAACACTCTCTTAATTCAGGAAACTTAGATAAAATATATCTACTCTTGGGACCCTGCAATGCAATTAAAGATATATTTTTTGATAAATCTTCTATAGTTATATTCTTAGGCTTATGCTGTTTAATCCAATTAAAATCATTCTCTATATTTGCGGCATTAACTACTAGCATATAACCATCGTCTAAACAGTACAAAATCAAATCATCTATAATCCCTCCACGATCATTGCACAATAATGTATATTGACATTGACCTGGAGATAGCTTTGAAACATTATTAGTTGTAATATAATTTACAAAATCTAAACTATTTTCGCCTTTTATATATATTTGCCCCATATGAGAAACATCAAAAAGACCTACGCTTTGCCTAACAGACTTAGACTCCAAATTAATTCCTTGGGGATATTGAATTGGCATTTTATATCCTGCGAAATCAACCATTTTAGCCCTTAACTCGATATGCTTACTATATAAACTAGTTTTCACGAGCTATTTAATTTTATTAAGGGTTTCTTTAATCAAATCTGCAGTTTTTATGTTTTCATTTTTAATTAATATCTGATCTATTCTCTTTCTAACCAGAGCACCAGAATAACCTAATATACTTAAAGCACTAAGAGCATCTTTAACAATACTAGAGTCTGTAGTTTTTAATGAATAAGAACCATCAGGTAATTTATCTTTTAATTCGACAATTATTCTTTGAGCTGTTTTTGGACCTATACCAGGTAAAGAAGAAAGCATCTTAGAGTCACCTGAAGAAATCCTATTAATAATATCTTCAGGTTTTGCAGAAGATAGTATTGGAATAGCTGTTTTTGGACCTATACCATTTATGCTAATCAACAATTTAAACAACCTCCTTTCTTCTATATTTAAAAAGCCAAACAAGCTATGATTATTTTCACTTATACTAAGATATGTATATAAAAACACATCTTCACCTTTATCAGGAAGCTTTTCAAAAGTATATCCAGATATATTGCACTCATAGCCTAACCCATTAACCCCAACAACAATTTTATCAGACAACTTATCTACTAATTTTCCTTGTAAAAAAACTATCATATCCTGAAATTCTGTTTATAACACACTGCAATTGCTAATGCATCAGAAGCATCTAAAGGCTGTGGAAGCTTATCCATTGATAGTAAGTTTTTAACCATAAACTGCACTTGTTCTTTTGTTGCATTGCCATTCCCGGTCAAAGACTGCTTAATTCTTCTAGCTGAAAATTCAAATAATGGTAAATTATTATTCGCCGATAAAAGAACAGGAATACCTCTAGCATGACCTAGCAATAAAGCTGCTTTTACATTTTTACCGTAAAAAATTTCCTCAATGGACATCACAGAAGGAGTATATTTTTTAATAATATAACTTAAATCTTCATATATTGTTTTTAAACGTATATTCAACTTATCCTTAGAATTTGTTTTTATTACACCATAATCGACAATTTTAAAACTTCCATCACATATATCAAGTATACCAAAACCTGTACAAAGCAAACCTGGATCTATACCAATAACTCTCAACTATCTAATTTAGTCGTTTCAATTTCTAAATTTGTATATATTTTCTGTACATCTTCATGCTCTTCAAGAAGACTTAAAAGATTAATTATCGATACTGCATTAGATTCCTTTATCTTAACTGTATTTTGAGGCTGCAAAGACAACTCAGCTTCTATAGAGTATTTATTTGATTCTAATTCTACACAAAATGCCTCAAAACTATTAGGATCAACATTAATTTCATAAAAATTATCATCTTGAGAATTAATATCATCGATATCATAACTCAAACAATGATTTAATAAATCATCTTCATTGATAGAAGATTTTTTAATAATGACAACTCCTTTTTTTTCAAACATCCAACTAACACATCCCGATTCTCCTAAATTACCTCCATTCTTACTCATAATATGTCTTATATCTGGCACAGTCCTATTCTTATTATCTGTCATAATTTCAAGCATAATGGCTACACCTTCAGGACCATAACCTTCATAAAGATAATTTTCATAGTTTACTCCCTCTAATTGGCCAGTTCCTTTTTTTATTGCACGCTCTATATTAGCTGAAGGCATATTAGAAGACTTGGCTTTTTTAATTGCAAGTCGTAAACTAGAATTCATACCAGGATCATCTCCTCCTTCTCTAGCTGCTAATGCAATATCTTTTGAAAGTCTAGTAAATACAGCTCCCCTCTTAGCATCATTTGCTCCTTTTTTTCTTTTAATTGTTGACCATTTACTGTGACCTGACATTAAACTGAAAAACCTCTTTCTATTTTAATTTTACCTTCATTCTCCAAAAATTTACATATTGAAAATAATTCATTCTCTTCAAAGTTTTTAGAAACAAATTGCATACCAATAGGCAACCCTTCTTTAGAATTACCTAGGGGAACGTTAATTGCAGGAAGACCTGACAAATTCATAGGAACAGTAAACATATCTGATAGATACATAGATAATGGATCTCCTATCTTTTTATTAATTTTATAAGGAAGCTCTGGAGATGTGGGTAAGAACAACATATCAACTTCTTCAAAAGATTTATCAAAATCATCTTTTATAAGCTTTCTTATTTTTTGTGCTTTTGAATAGTATCTATCATAATATCCAGAAGAAAGAATATATGTACCTATAATTATTCTTCTTTTAACTTCTTCTCCAAATCCTTTAGACTTTGATTTTAAATAAATAGAATCAAGGTCTTTCGAATCTACATTTAATCCATATCTTATACCATCAAATCTTGACAAGTTTGACGAAGCCTCCGCTGTGGTCAATATATAGTAAGCAGCAATAGAATACTTTAAATTTTTCATATCTAGATTTATAATTTCAAAACCTTGTTTTGAAAGATAGTCAATCGAAGAATTATAACAGTCTAATATTTCAGGATTAACATTGAAATCATTATTTAAATCATATGGCAATCCAATTCTAGTTTTTTTTATTTCTTTTTGTGAGTAATGAAAGTTGTTTAATTTTTTATCAGAACAAGTAGAATCTTTTTTATCGCTACCAGCTATTGATAAAAACAAATCAACCATATCATTAATTGTTTTTGAAAAAATTCCAATCTGATCAAAAGATGAGGCAAAAGCAGTCAGTCCATACCTTGATATTCTACCATAAGTAGGTTTCAAACCATAAACACCACAAAAAGATGCAGGCTGTCGAACAGAACCCCCAGTGTCACTACCTAAAGCCAAATCTACCATATCTGCAGAAACAGCAACTGCAGAACCACCACTAGAACCTCCTGCAACAAGATTATCCCCATAACAATTAACCGTATTACCATATATAGAATGCTCAGTTGAAGAACCCATAGCAAACTCATCCATATTAGATATACCTAAAATTGAGCCTCCAAATTTTTCAATTCTATCAATTACAGTTGCATTATAATTAGAAACGTAACCTTCCATAATATTTGAAGCGCAAGACATACTTACACCTTTAATATTTATATTATCTTTTATAGCAATTGTTTTTCCAAACAAACGACCTGATTTCTGCTTATCTGTAAATGATAACAACTTCTTTTTAGCTCTTTCAGACAGATTATTTACAATACAATTAAGACTAGCCCTTTCATTTATAGATTTATTGAAAAAATCAATCTTTTGATTTATTGATTCATTCATCTTTATTTTTGATTCTCATTCAAAGAATCATCTATCTCATCTTTTATCTCATCTCTAGCTCTTTTAAACTCTTGAATGCTTTTTCCAAGACCGCGAGCAAGCTCTGGAATTTTTTTACCTCCAAACAACACAATAACAACTAATGCAATTATAATCCATTCTCCTGGTCCGCTAAACATATGAACTCTCCTTTTTTATCTAAAATATCTAAGAAAATACCACGACACTAATATTCCTAAAATACTTAAAACTCCTATATGGAATTCTAAATCAAAATTTATTTTTAAAATGCCTAAATCTATACCGAAATTGTCAGGAGTTTTAATAGCCCTTATAGAATCAACAAAAAACCTTTTAATTATAGTATCATCCGGCAGTATAAATGCAAAAATTTCAGTAAATAGTGCACCTAAAAGACAACCAAAAAAAGTGATGAAAAATATAACTATCAAAGATCTTGATTTTGTTGACATTATCTAATTCATTCTCCTAAAATAGACTTAAAGATATCATATCCTCCAACCGAACCTAAAATCCGATCAGAAGCTCTTTCTGGATGAGGCATCATTCCAAGCACATTTTTTTTCTCATTAAATATTCCTGCAATATCTAAAACCGAACCATTGAGATTTTCATCTTCATAAGTAAATGCAATCTGATTATTATCCTTAAGTTCAGCTATAAGACTATCATCCGCAATATAGTTACCTTGCTTATGCGCAATAGGCATTCTTAAAACATCATTCATTTTAAATAAATGAGTAAAGCTCGTTTGATTGTTAACAACTTTAAGCTCTACCATTTTGCTCAAAAATTTTATATTTTTATTATTTATAAGAGCACCAGGTAATAAACCTGACTCAATCAAAATCTGAAATCCATTACATATTCCAATAACTTTTTTACCTTTATTTGACTCTTTAACAACAGCTTTCATTATTGGTGAAAATCTAGCAATAGCCCCAGCACGTAAGTAATCGCCATATGAAAAACCTCCAGGTATAACAATTACATCATAGTCTTTCAAACAGTTTTCTTTATGCCAAACAAAACTTACATAAGCATTATCTATACTTTTGAAAACATTATAAGCATCATGATCACAATTAGAACCTGGGAATACAATAACAGCAACTTTTTTCAATCTGAATCCTCAATATCATATATATACTGCTCAGTATTTGGATTCGCAAGAAGCTTCTGGCAAGATTTCTCTGTTATCTTTTTTACTTCTTCTATTGTTAGGCTTTTATCAAAAGTCATCTCAATAAACTTTCCTATTGAAACACTTTTAATATCTGCTAGCCCCATTGATTTTAAAGCACTCCCTACAGTCTTTCCTTGAGGATCTAAAATTCCATCTTTATATGTTATGTAAATTTTTGCTCTCATAAAACCTCTCTTAAATTAAAAGTTACTTAATATTCGCTGATTCAAGATTTTTACAAATTCTGTTTTTAACTTCACCCATAGAAGGTTCAAATTTTCTATTTGTTAATTTTTTATACAAATTCATATACTGCTCCGCTAGATAAATTCTAATATTATCGCTTAACTCAGGTGGAGCACCTTCACCTGAAAAACCTTTTTCCAAAAGCCACTCTCTAATGTTTTCTTTATCTAACATTTTTTGAGAATCACCATTATTAAACCGATCCTCATAACCTTCCTTAACCCAATATCGGCTAGAATCAGGAGTATGAATCTCATCTATAACTATCAATTTATTATTAACCATACCAAATTCATACTTTGTATCTACTAATATCAAGCCCATTTTATCTGCCCATTCTTGACCTCTATTAAATAACTTAATCGCTACATCTTCAGCTGATTCATAAATATCTTTACTTACTAAACCCTGATTAATAATCTCTTCTCTTGATATGGGCTGGTCGTGCAATCCGTAATCTTCTTTGGTAGTGGGCGTAATTATAATATGATCAAACTTTTGATCTTTTTTTAAATTATGAGGTAATTCAAATCCATACTGATTCCCTTTACCATTACAATAATCTCTCCATAAGCTTCCTGTTATATAACCTCTAACAATAACTTCAACTGGCAATGGGGATGCTTTTTTAACTACTAAAACTTGAGGATCAGGCCTTGATATTATATGATTGTCAATAATATCTACAGTTTTATCAAACCAAAAATTTGCAATATCTGTAAGTATTTCTCCCTTAAATGGAATGGTCCCTAAAACATGATCAAAAGCAGACACTCTATCTGAAGTAACCATAACAATCTTATCTTCTAAATAAAAATTATCTCGTACTTTTCCCCTATAATGCTTATCAACTTTATCTGAAAATATTTTCAATATTTCTTCATTAGGAGAGTCTGATAAAGAATATCCTAATTGTTCTTTTATTTTACTTTTCAAATTATCCATCTAACCCCATCCTTTTATAAATTTTATTAATATTAATTAATATCTTATCTAAATCAAATAAAGACTCTAACTCTTCTACAGAGATAGATGACATAATATTTGAATCACTTTTAATATTTTCCATAAAACTGGATCCTTCATTCCAAGATTTCATGGCATTTTTTTGAACAAGCTTATACGCTTCTTCCCTAACTAAACCTTTTTTAATTAAAGCCAATAAAACCTCTTGACTAAAAATCAAACCATTTGTACTATTTATATTATCAAGCATTCTATCTGGATATACTATTAAATTATCAATTAGATCATACATCTTAATTAGCATATAATGCACAAGAGTAGTAGAGTCTGGAATAATAATTCTTTCTACTGACGAATGAGAAATATCTCTTTCATGCCACAATGCTACATTTTCTACAGCAACATGTGCGTTAGACCTAAGCAATCTTGCAAAGCCTGTCATTCTCTCAGTAACTATAGGGTTTCTTTTATGAGGCATTGCAGAAGAACCTTTTTGACCCTTTTTAAAAAACTCTTCAGCCTCTAATACTTCAGTACGCTGTAAGTGTCTAATTTCTATTGATATTTTTTCTATAGATGCTCCAATTAAAGCAAGAGTTTGTAAAAAATGAGCATGACCATCTCTTTGAACAACTTGATTAGATACGTTTGCTGCTTTAATACCTAATTTATTACATACATCGTGCTCCACTTTAGGATCTAAATGCTGATAAGTTCCCACAGCTCCCGAAATTTTACCAATAGAAATAGAATCTATACCTGACTTTAAACGATCTATATGACGATTAATTTCATCACTCCACAATGCCATTTTCAAACCAAAAGTAATAGGTTCTGCATGCACACCATGAGATCTTCCAATTTGAAAAGTATTTTTATATTTCTTTGCTTTACTCCTTAATAAATCGTGAAATAAAATCAACCTATCTAAAATAACTCCTCCAGCCTCTTTGCACAATAACGCAAGAGATGTATCTAACAAATCAGAAGAAGTCATACCCATATGAATATATCTTGAATCAGGACCAACATATTCTGCGACATTTGTTAAAAAAGCAATAACATCATGTCTTGTTTCTTTTTCTATTTCAAGAATTCTTTCTTTGTCAAAATCTGCTTTCTCTTTTATTACATTTACAGATGCTTGAGGTACAATATTATGATTGCACAACACCTCAACCGCTGCAATCTCAACCTGAAGCCACGTTCTAAACTTATTATTATCAGACCATATTTCTTTCATTCTTTCGGTTTGATACCTATCAATCATTAAAAGCTCCCCTTTTCTAATAATAAATTTATATCTATTTCTACATCATCTCTTAATACTAAAAGATTTATTTTATCGCCTGACCGTAAAAGATCTTCATCAATTATATTTTTAATATTCTTTAAAGAATTAACACTTCTACCGTTAACCTTTAATATTACATCTCCAATTTCTAAACCCGCTTTTTCACCAGAAGATTTTTTTTCAACATCTACTACAAGCACACCCTGAGTTGAATCTAGCCTTCTATACTTCATAATTAAGTCATTTATCTTTCGAACTTTAACGCCTGTATTAAACTTTCTATCTATATAACCTTTTGATTTTAAATCTTTAAAAATATCCATCACATGATTAATAGGTATCGCAAAATTAAGACCTACCGAACCTTGATGAGAATCTGAACCAGTAATAATAAAAGTATTTATACCTATAATTTCACCCTTTAAATTCAATAAAGGCCCTCCGCTATTTCCTGGATTTATTGAAGCATCTGTCTGAATCATATTTTGATACACACTTCCAATTCTCTCATTCAAGCCAAAGTTAATATTTCTTGCACTTATAATTCCCTTTGTAGCAGTTGGCTCATTAGAAACATCAAACAATCCTAATGGATTACCTAATGCAATAACCTCTTCTCCAACTTGTATATTATCAGAATTTCCAATATTAGGAACTTTAAAATCTTTTCCATCTAATTTAATTATTGCAATATCTGTTAATTCATCAAAAAATATATTATCTAAATCAACATTAAAACTTTCACCTCCATATATTTTAACAATAATTTCAGAAGCATCCTCGATGACATGGTAATTGGTTACAATATAACCATTCTTATCTAAAATCAATCCAGAACCCATATTTTGAATAGGCATAACTCTTTGATATTTACCCCAATATCTTTGCCAAGGATTATTGATTTTTTCTTTCTTTAACTGTGTGACATGAATGCCCACAACAGATTTTGAAACATTTTGTATAGACTCAATATTCAATAAATTTTTATAATTACCAGTAGAATTATTATTTAATAAAATTATAGTTATTAAAAAAACACAATAGAGCAATGAAACAACTACTATATACCCTGTTATTTTTGAATAATTAATCATTATTAATAAGTGACCTTAAATAAATATAAACCCTTTGATGGAGCTGTTAAAATATTTTTCTTTTTAAAATCAGAGTCAAATAATTTACTAAAATCATCTACGTTAATTTTACCATTTGAAACTTCAATCATTGTTCCTACAAGCATCCTAACCATATGATGGAGGAACCGGTTTGCAATAATATTATAATTAAGCTCTTTGTCTTTACGACTCCAGCAAGACTTATATATAATACAATTATAATTATCTATATCTTTAGATGATTTACAAAAATTATAAAAATTATTTTTAGATAGAATGATTTTTGCACACTCTTCTAAAACCTCAAAGTTATAATCCTTTGATAATGGCCATATAAATCTATAATTAAATGGAGATTCGTCTAAATTTATTTTATATAAATAAGATCTTTTTAAAGCAGAAAAACGAGCATTAAAATTCATATCAACAATCTCAGATTTAAAAATCTTAATATCTTTAGGTAAAATAGCATTCAAAGCTTTTAACATCTGCAATGCATTCATATTAGTACGTAATTTAAAATTAACAACCTGACCTAAAGAATGTACTCCTGAATCTGTCCTACCTGACCCAATTATATTAACATTTTTTTTCTTAGTTATTTTCTGGACACAATCTTTTAAAACACCCTGAATTGTTGTTTGATTCTTTTGAATCTGCCACCCGCAGTAATCAGTCCCATCATACTGTACTATTAATTTAAAGTTTGTAGCCACTTTTTATATGAAATTATTTTTTAATTTAATCAGTTTTTTATAAATAAAAAAGGCGAGATTAATAACCTCGCCTTTTCTATAATACTCTGTAAAGTAATCTCTTACTTCATTAGAATCATTTTCTTGGTCATCACCAT